>JAASSR010000044.1 GCA_021767785.1 Methanolobus sp. | reverse complement strand
CCTCAGCCATATCATGCCTGCATTTACAACGCCAGAGAATAACTGCGTTCAATAACAATGCGATTGCCCAGCCGGCAATGATAACCGGGAAGGACAGTACACCGTCTGAAATATGCATAATTGTAACCTCTTATGTATAATTTGGTATGAATTGTTTTTTAATTCATATGATCCGGACGGAAAATGAGTGACAATCTATAAAAAAGATTTGATAGAGCAGGCAATACCCTACCAATTTCATCTATTCTTTATTCTTTTCTCATTATTGTGTAGAGAGCACCAAATATGCCAGCAAGGGCAATGGTTGCAATAAATCCGGGGGTACTTGCAGATTCTGTGGAGGAAGCAGTTTTTGCTTCTTCAGCCGCCTGTTTTGCTTCAGCTACCGCTGCATCAAGCTCTGCAGAAGAAATGCTCTCTTCGGGGAACGACTCGATTACAGGAATTATGAATACACCTCTTACCGGCTGTCCCTCTTCAGGCTCCATAGTTGCACCGACAAACCAGATGCCCGGTTCATCCAGGGTGTAGAGGAACTCACCTGCAGCATTGGACTTTGTCAGCCTTGTGAAAACCATTGGCGCATCGTATGGGAATTTTTCTTCTGCAGCTTCCACGATCTCAATGCCTTCTTCAAGGGTATGGTATATCTCCACTTCCACATCAGCATCTGTGAGAGCTTCACCATTGTACAGCGCCTTTCCGGCAAAGACAAATCCTTCCTCCATTCCGTATGGTCTCATATATGGAATGATCTCAGTGTCCTGGCCAATCTCTGAATCCCAGCCGACCCACATCTCCTCACCACTATGGATTACCGCCTTGGTGAAATCCACCATATCCTCGTCAATATCCTCATATTTTACGGAAATAACGGAATCACCCATCTGGTCGACTGTAAATGATGTCTTGTAGGCAACAAAGGTACCCATGTTACCATTTTCATCCATACCATCGACAGTTATTTCCTCAACTTCCAGCTCTTCCACCGTTCCATCCGGTTTGGTAACCGATATTTCAGGAACTGTAGACATATCAAAAAGTATGTGTTCGTAAGGATGTCCCCACATAATGTAAATATCCTTTGTGTCGCCAAGTTCAGCGATATAGTCCTCAGGAGTTACATCCCATACACTTTCTGCGCTGTCACCTGGAAAAACCATTGTAAAATGAGCGCTTCCAATAACTGCAGAGCAGATCAGCATTAAGATAAACAATAAACAAAAAATACTTTTTCTCATTATTAGCCTCCTAGCAACATTAATCATCTACGTAATCATAAAGTAATACTAAATAAATAGTTTGTGCTATTTAATTTGTAAATAAATATTTTTGATAATACTGAACTGTATTAAAAAAGGAGATAATCATAAAGCAAGTATATTAAATAATAGAAGAAAATAGAAGGAAATCTTTTTTAGCCTATAAACAGAAAAAAAAAGGAAACAAACACGGACTATCCCTATGACAAAATATTCCCCATTCATTGCCGCAAAAGCCCTCTGGCAGATGCGGATCAGAAAACGTCCTTTTGTATTGTCTCATGCCATCAACTCCAGGTGTAACATGAAATGCTCTTTTTGCGAATACTGGAAAACAGAAGGCGAAGAGATGGGAATAAAAGATGTATTTAAACTCCTTGATGAAGCAAGGGATTTCGGAATACTTGTCTATAATGCATGGACTGTGGAGCCTCTGCTGCGTGAAGACCTGCCGGAGATACTTGCACATGCCAAGTCCCTAGGCATGATAACATCACTCATTACCAACGGGCTGCTTCTGGAAAAAAGGGCAGGTGAGCTTGAGTATCTGGATTATCTCTCAGTTTCCGTGGACGGTATCTCAAGTTATAAAGAGATAAGAGGAATCGAATTTGACAGGATAATGCCCGGGATCATCAAAGCCAGGGATAATATTCAAAACCCGATACTCCTGAACTGTGTGATCAGCGGTAAGAACCTTGATGACATAGAAGAGCTCATTGAAATGACAAAAGACCTTGATGTGAAAATCTCATTCGAACCAATGTATGAATTCCGTGGAATAGATAAAGATGTCTGGGAAAACATGGGCATAAGAGATACTGATAAATATCACAGAACTGTGGAAAGAATAATAGAGATGAAAAAAGAAGGCTATCCGGTAATTAATTCGTACACATATCTGAAAATGGTCAGGGAGCTCAGGCCAGAATTTACATGTCATGCCAATGATATTATACTTGATGTTACAGCAGATGGTAGTATTGAGAACTGCAGAGTGATGCGCGAACCAATCGGACATATCACCGAAGGTATCAAAAACGTATGGGAAAGGACAGTTAAGCTCAGGAAAGAAACTGCCTCCGGTTGTAACAAATGTCTTTTCTTTGGCTATGTTGAGAACAGCCTTATGTACAATTTTAATCTTGAAGTGGCCCAGCACTACGAATGGATGTAAATATCCTCAAAATATCCATCCCCATACCATTTAATATAATATCCTGATAATATTAATTGTAGACAAATTTAGATCTAATATGTTCTAAATCAGAAATTAAAACAGGTAGTGATAATATATCCATGTTATTTATGCCGGATTACAAAGTTTACAGGACATTCAGAATCATATCATTAGTTATTCTTATAACACTCTCATTTGCAGGATATGCAAATGCTCAAAGCTCCATCGCTTTTTCCCCGTCACAGGTCGAAGTTGATGAAAATGAAGAATTTACAATGGACATCATAATAGAAAGTGACATGAATGTATCCGGATCTGAAATGGAGCTCTCATACGATCCCGGACTTATCAGTATTATATCAATCAATGAAGGGAACTTTTTCAAACAAAGCGGAGAGAGCACCATTTTCTCAAAAGGAATTATTGATAACAAGCAGGGAGTTGTAACCGACATATACTGCGTGATCATGGGAGAAGACAGGATGCTGGAACCCGGGACTTTTGCAACCCTGACCATCAATTCCGGTAACATCTCAGGAGTTACAAATCTGGAAATGAACAAGGTAACCATTACAAACTCCGAAGGCGACAGTCTTCCTGTAACCATAAACAATGCTGAGATCATTGTTGGTGATGTTGAGACCGTCACAGATGGACAGGAAAGTAAAGGAAGTGAGAGCCCGCAAACCGGACAGAATAGTCTCATTCCCCTGATATTTGCAATGATGTGTCTGTTCTTTGTAAAAAGGAAGTAAGCTGGAAGAAGGATTTGGGAAATTAATGACCTTCTATGATTCCAATCCTTATTTCATTTCCATTATTCAAATGGAGTAGATCGGAAGCATTCCCCTGATTCATTGCTATTTCAAAAAAACCGTGGCTTCCTATCAGGGATATCAGAGTGCCCCTGGCAACTTCCCCATACGTTTTCAAAAAGGGCATGTGTCTTCCTGAAATTGAAAGGACTGTGTCTTTACCGATCTTCTTAAGGATCTCTTCCTGAGGAATATTGGTGACTATATTTCCGAAATCATCCACATATATCACGCTGGCCTCAATAAATTCCTCTTCAATTGCATAACCTGAAAAATCAAGATCAACATAGTCGTCTTTAATGTAACCTAGCTCCCTGACATCTTTGCCTTTTGACAGATGGGCAGCAACAGGAGCAAAAACATCCCTTCCATGAAACGTAGAGGATATCTCTTCGGCAATCACACCATCACTGATCTCATAAACTTCGATATCTCCTAACATTTTTGCCGCAGGAATCAGCAAACCATTATCCGGCCCTATAAAATACTGGCCGCCTGCACATACAACTATGGCACTTCGTTCCGTACCCACACCAGGATCGATAACACCAACATGTATTGTACCGGGAGGAAAATGACGAACTATGGAATAAAGTGCAAAAGCACCTGCCCTTATGTCAGCAGGGGGAATGGAATGTGTTACATCAATTATCGTAGCATCCGGGTCGATGCTGAGTATTACACCTTTCATGGATGCAGGATAGAGTGATCCGAAATCTGTAGTAAGAGTTATCACAGTCATAAAATGAGTTTTGCTTTTTTTGATATAAAACATATACTGAGAAAAATATCAGATAATCAGAAGCAAATTAAAAATAAAACAAAAAAAATAGAAACATCAAAAAAAACAAATAATGCCTTGGCATTATTTGCAAAGGTCGTAGTTCTGATTTACGATCTTGAGTGCACAGAAATCACCGCACATGGTACATGCGTCTTCATCACCAGGTGCTCTGCTGTCCCTGATGCTTCTTGCAAGTTCCGGATCCAGTGCCAGCTTGTACTGTGCCTCCCAGTCGAGTTTTGCGCGTGCTCTGCCCATTGCAAGATCAACATCACGAGCTGTGTCCGGGTACTTGACCATGTCACCGACGTGTGCTGCGATCTTTGATGTCTTGACACCCTCAACTACATCATCGATATTTGGAAGTGCGAGGTGTTCTGCCGGTGTTACGTAACAGAGGAAGTCACAACCTGCTGCTGCAGAAGCTGATGCACCGATGGCTGTTACTATGTGGTCGCGGCCTGCACCGATGTCTGAAACGAGTGGACCAAGCATATAGAATGGTTTTCCGTTGCTCATTGATTTCATGAGCTTGACATTCATCTCTACTTCGTCCAGTGGTACGTGACCAGGACCTTCCACGATCACCTGAAGATCATATTCGTCATGTGCTTTCTGTGCGCATTCTGAATTGATGATGAGCTCCTGAATCTGTGCCCTGTCGGTAGCATCATGGACCGCACCTGCACGCATTCCGTTACCAGTGGAAAGTGTAACTTCATGTTCCTTGAGGATCTCACAGAGGTAATCGAACTCTGCATAAAGTGGGTTTTCCTTCTCGTTGTGCAGCATCCATGTGCTCATGAATGCACCGCCACGGGAGCAGAGACCACCGAATCTGCCGTGTGCCTTGAGCCTGTCAAGAACAATGTTGTTGATACCTGTGTGTATGGCCATGAAATTAGTACCAAGCTTTGCCTGTTCCTCAGTTGCATTCCAGAGATCGTCCTCTGTCATGTGGACAATGGAACCGTCTCTCTTTGCTGCTGTGATGAATGCCTGATAGAGCGGAACTGAACCTACCGGAAGGGAAATTGCGTCACATACCTTTTTCCTTATACCAAGGAAGTCACCGCCGGTACCGAGCTCCATAAGTGTGTCTGCACCTGCTGCCTCTGCAGCCTTTGCCTTTTCAACTTCCATTTCCTCATCGACGATATCTGATGATGCACCGATGGATGCATTGACCTTTGTCTTAAGACCCTCACCAAGACCACAGTGTCTGATCTCCCTATATGGAGTCATTGGGATTACAATTCTTCCTGCTTCAATACCCCTTCTTATGAACTCAGGATCCTTGCCTTCTATCTTGGCTACTGTCTTCATCTCTTCTGTGATCTTACCATTTTTTGCATCTGTAACTATTGTCATCGTTTGTACCTCTAATTTTGATGTAATCTACAAGAACCAGATGATATATAATGTTTGTCAAAAAATTGACTTTAGATAAAGTCAAGTTAACTTTATAGGTCACTGGAATCTGATTCGGCATTATGTTATACCAGAGATACATCCAAAATAAAAACGCTACTTGATAGCGAATATAGAACACCTGCAATATAAAAAAGAGATATAAATAATAAATGCACAACTCAATTTGTCTTTTTAGAAAATAAAGAAGATTTTAGATTATAAAAACAAAAGAAATAATATTACTGTTCATCATCCCTTTTGCCATCATAGATTTTCCTTAGCAATCGCATGTTTTCCCTGTGAAGAGTCACCACAAGGTCACTGAGCATTCCAAAAATAAACATCTGGAAACCTGCAACAATAAGCAAGGTTGTAAGAATGCTCATAGGAACACGCGTAACGCCCTGGAACCACTGGATGACCACAAAACTGCCGATAATAAAGCCCGCAATGATAAATACAGCACCTATTATCCCGAAATAGAACATAGGATTGTGGAGTTTTGCCATCTTATAGATAGTAGAACCTATCCTGAAACCGTCTTTAAGAGGATTCAATTTTGTAGCTCCTTCTGAGTGCCTTGCAAGATATGTGGTCGGGACTTCAAGCATTCTCAAATCTTTCTTGACACTTTCGATGGTGATTTCGGATTCGACCTCAAATCCCATTTTTTTCAGTTCAAAGGATTTGATAGCTTTTTTATTAAATGCCCTGTAACCTGTAAGAATGTCATTGAGCCATACACCATATGCCATCCCAAACATCTTATTGATAACTTTGTTACCAAAAAGATTGAGCTTTGTGAAAGCACCCTTTTCATAGTCAACAAGCCTGTTGCCCAGAACATGATCAGCTTTTCCTTCCAGAACAGGATCAAGTACTTTATGCACATCCTTTGCAAGATTTGTGCCGTCTCCATCTGCCATGACAACATAGTCTTCTTCGATAATCTCGAAGGCCTGCTTTATTGCCTGGCCTTTGCCCTTGCCGGTCTGGACTACAACCCTTGCACCCTCGGCCTCAGCGATTTCACGTGTTCGATCCTTGCTGTTACCATCTATAACAAGTATATTATCAAAGCCTTCCGAGCGGAAGTCCCTGATAACCTGAGCTATGGTAGCCTCTTCGTT
Source organism: Methanolobus sp. (assembly GCA_021767785.1). Classification (GTDB taxonomy): domain Archaea; phylum Halobacteriota; class Methanosarcinia; order Methanosarcinales; family Methanosarcinaceae; genus Methanolobus. The sequence goes on along the minus strand of JAASSR010000044.1, from coordinate 11,942 downwards.
CAGAGTGGGCAACAAGATGCAGACATTTGCGTTTGACATCTATAGAGAAATAGAAATAAAAGGTCTTAAAGCAGACCCATGCTATCAAGCTGTTGTCTTACGACCTCAACCCCCTGTTCACAATTCTCAGGTGATTTGCCGCCGGTGACCACAAGCTTGCCGGAACTGAAAATAAGTACTACTACCTTGGGATCATCAATACGATAAACAAGACCAGGGAACTGCTCAGGCTCATATTCAATATTCTCAAGACCAAGACCTATTGCAATTGCATTCAGATTAAGAACTGCCTGAAGGTCTGCGGATGCAACAATGTTCTGTACGGTTATATCAGGGTCTTCAATTGTTTTGATCCCGATGTCATTGAGCTTTTTTGCCATGTTGCCTATGACAGTGTGAACATCATCCACATTCTTTGCACCGGTACAGACCACCTTTCCCGAAGTGAAGACCAAAAATGCGGCTTTGGGGTCAGAAACGCGATAAACAAGACCCGGAAATTTTTGCTTATTGTATTCTGCGCCCTCGAATTCAGCTTCTATCTTGGTAAGATCGAACTCCTCAGCAAGCTTGGTAGATGCGACCACATTTTCAATTTTGATGTTGTAATCTGGCATAGTATAGTCCTCATAGTTAAAGCATATTTAAAGATATTTAAAGTGGGCTTATATTCAACAATTCCATATATAAACTTATACCCTCTTATTTATATAACTTATTTAAGAGACACACAAAATGAGAGAAGTTTTTAGAAAAATATCTGAAATTCAATTTAGAGATCTCTGTTCATTCATCTTCAAATTCCTTAAGACCTTCTATAACAGCATCGTATTTACTGCATACCCTTTCCACAAGGTCTCCTTCAAAAGACCTGTGTGTGGGTATCAATATGTCAGCGCCTTCTGAAACATCAAAGCCATCTGTGGAGCTGCCATAATCCGGTGCAATAACTATTCCCGTGGACGAAACACCCAGACGCAGGTCACTGACTATGCGCGCAACCATGTCAGTTGCAGGTTGTACCTTCTTACTGATGACAAGTGCCTTTGATACATAGCGTTCTTTGAGTTCATTGATCAGCCCAATACTGGAAGTCGATTTTTCTGGATCAGCTACATTTTCAAGCAATCTTATAGAATCTATCAGATCATCAAAGGTAGTTGAACTGACCTCTATTATCTCGCCGTCATAGATCTTGCTTACTTTTTCAAGATAACCTTTTGATATGATCAATTTATAAACATCATCAAGCTCATCAAGTTCACTTTCCGTTGGATTATAAGCATTGATGACCTTGTACTCCTTTATACCACATAACTGCATAAGGGATTCATACATGGGAGTAACACCTATGAAACGTCTTCCAAGCCACTTATTGATGCCGCTTTGTCCGCTCTGATGCCGTGAAAGTTCTATGATCTTTTTCTTAACAAGATCAGGTTCATTGGACTCAAGACCGAAATAATCAGCAAATAAAGGTGTTGTTCGGAGCATTTTAGTCCTGCCGTGCGGCAAAGCCTCAACAAAGCCTCTTTCCTTTAACTCCCGTATATGATCATAGGCGGAATTACCTCTCATATCCACAAGATCGGACTGTATGAGAGGCTGATGATATGCTATCATTGAAAGAGTGCGTAACATAGGAGCGCTTAGTTCCTTTGGAGCAAGCGGCCTTACCATATCAGTATACTTTGGCTTTACCTGCATAACATAGCGCTCACCAAGATCGATAACCTCAATTCCTGTTTCCCTTGAAGAATACTCCTTTGCAAGTTCAAGTGCAACAGGAATTGCATGTTTCTTTGACTTACCTATGAGCTTTCCAAGTGTTGAAGCATCAAGGGCACCACCTGCAGCAAAAAGGGCTGCTTCAATAATTTCCTTGTCACTCATAAAAAGTAATACACCCCTCAGACAGCCTCGTAGCTGGCTTCGCTTCCAGAATCAAATGGATATACATATAGTTCGCCAAAAAGTTCTTTTTGCTGCAGCCATACTTTCTTTTCAGTTGCAAGGAAAAGCAATGATACGTAGGTCATAATATTCTCCGACCTGTCTTCGGTCATCAGATCGGAAAGCAATATACAGTCACTGTCCTCAAAGAATCCCTCAAGCTTTTCACCTATATCCCTCACACGACCTATTATGTCCTCTTCATGGGCAATACCCAGAACATCATCAGTGGTTACAGCCGCCTTTTTTTCAAGTTCACGATGTACCTTCCGGTCTTTTCTGCGGGTCTCGACCTTTTCGGCCTTGCGCAATTCAACGATAAGCTCCTGAAGAGTCACAGGACGGGTTGCCCTTCGGCGGATAGGTAGTTTTGGAACAGGATATTCATCCACTTCATAGAAGTCCAGCTCATCATCGAGCATATCAAAGTCATCCTCTTCCTCTTCCTCCTGGATCAGCCCTGTGGATTTCATACGCAGTAATATGGAAGCATAGAGAAGTGTCCTGCCGGATAAACGCAGATCAAGCATCTGCATCACCTCAATGCGCTCAAGGAACATGTCGGTGACATTAACAATATCAATATCCCATGGATTGATGGCACCATCCTTTGCAAGGTTCATAAGGATCTCCACAGGTTCACTGAGCACATCTTCAGGAAAATCAAGAAGAGATTCATCTACCCCAAGACCCCTCAGGGTTTCGATAAATTCCGGATCTATAGTGTATGGTAATGGAATGTCGGATACCTGAGAAATACCCATTGCCTGAACCATTTCCATATCCTCTGCTACTTCATTCAACGTAATTTCACACCCGTAATACTTGTAATGTTATTTTCCTGCATGGCCACCCCGATGGTACGCTCTGCGGCTTCTATCATCGGCTTTCTGAGAGAGACAACAATGAACTGCGCATTGGCAACTGCTGTTTTTACACGCTGTGCAACCTTTCCGGCATTTGCTCCGTCAAGGAACATATCGATCTCATCGAATGCATAGAATGGAGCAGGTCTGTACTGCTGAATGGCAAACACAAATGACAGTGCTGTCAGACTCTTCTCACCACCGGACATTGCTTCAAGACGCTGCAGGGTCTTCTCCTTGGGCTGTGCCTTCAGCGTAAGACCACCTGAGAACGGATCTTCATAATCATCCAGGACCAGTTCACCGATACCATCGGAAAGTTCATTGAATATTTCTTTAAATGGTTCGTTTATACCATTAAAGGCTTCCATAAAGGTATCTTTTTTAAGTTGCTCATACTGCTCAATACGCTCAAGTATCTGCTCCCTTTCTGTGGACAGAGTGTCACGCCTTGATACAAGCTCGTCAAGCCTTGTCTCTACTTCATCATATTCATCAATGGAGCGCATATTCACAGGTTCAAGGCGCTCCATTGCCTTCTCAATAGAAGTTATCCTTGTTCGCACAGTCTCATAATTAGGTACTTCATCGGTTTCCTCGATGCCACGCCTCTGTATCTCTTCGGTAAGTTCGGTCACCTGCTCATCAAGAGCTTCCTTGGTAGCTCTGAGGGCCATCATCTGCCGGTTACCTTCATCGAACCTGGATCTTATCTTGTCGAATTCCTTTTTCACAGAAACATGTTTATCATGCAGAGCTGCACGTTCCTGCTGCAGTTCCTTCAATTCATCAGCAAGCTCTTCTTCACGCTTCTGCTTTTCCAGAAGTGAGGCCTCAAGTTCTTTGATCCTGTTATTGAGGTCCGAAATACGCTGTTTGTGAGTGTTCTTCTTTTCATCCATGGACTTGATCAGTTCTCTGTTCTCACCGATCTTATTGGATGAGTAATCACGATCAAGGTTCAGAGCATTCAGAGTGGAATCAATATCCCTCACACGGCCGTCCAGACGAAGTATCTCTTCATCAAGTTGTTCTGCCTGTCTGTTAAGTTCCGGAACCTCGGAACCTGCGAGTTTCTCTTCCAGCTCTTCTATATCCTTTTCAAGAGAAACAACAAGTTCTTCCTTTTCCTGTTTTTGAGTGACAGTTTCATCCATCTCATCCCTGAGATCCCTGCGTGATACTTCTATCTCTTCCAGCTCCTTGTTCTTTGTCTCAATTAGCTGGGTCAGGCGTTCGCCTCTGCCTGCAATTTCCTCAAGCTGCATCTGTTTTTTAGAGATCTCCTTGTCATGTTCATGGATCTCGCGGTTAATCTGGGAAATATGTCCTTCTACCTGATCCAGTTTTTTGATGGCATTGCTGCGCTTGGAGTCAACTTCGGTGATCTTCTCGGCTATCTTTACCAGTTTATCCTTTTCAGAAGCTGCAAATGAAAGTCCGGATTTCTTATGCTGGGAACCACCAACCATGGCACCGCTCTTTTCGATCACCTCGCCTTCCAGAGTTACCATTCGCAGACCACCCATAAGGCGGCGGGCATTTGTAAGAGTATCAACAATTAAGGTATCCCTGAAAACATACCAGAAAGCAGCTTCAAATTTATTATCAAAATCAATTAGATCTATTGCATAGCCTATCACACCTTCCCTGTCCGAAAGGTCCTTGTAAGGCCTGCGGGCCTCCATCTTATTCAAAGGAAGGAAAGTAGCTCTGCCCCCTCTTCTTTGTTTAAGGAAGGATATGGCACGTGAAGCATCCTCATCGTTCTCAACCACAATTGCCTGCATACGTCCGCCGGCTGCAATTCCCAGCGCATTTGAATACTTCTGATCAACGCTGCCAAGTTCTGCAATGGTGCCGTAAATACCCGGAAGACCGTGGTGTTTTTTCTCGTTCATCACCATATCCACGGCTTTTGAATATCTGCTGTGGTCCTCTGCTGCACGCACGCGAACCTCTATTCTTGCATAATCATTTTCATGTTTACGAAGCTCATCCTCAAATTCTTTCACGATGTTTTTTAACTGGGAGCGTGTGAATTCAAGATCATCAATATCCTTTGTCAGGGAATCTATCTTCTCATTGAGCTTTTCAATATCATATTCAACAGATTTGGTATCACTGCCCGAGGACTCCGCCTTTGATCTTGCATCTGCGATCTCACTCTCAATATCCCTTGCCTCTGCAGACTTTCTTCTCAGCGAATCAAGCAGACGATCTTCCTGCCTCATGAGCTCGTTCTTCTCATTCTTTACAATTTCAAGTCTGGATTTCAGGTCACTTAGCTCGTCCCTTGTCTGCGCGAATTTTGCATCCACATCTGCGATCTTGCTTTGCAGGAGCATGCGCTCGGTCTTACGCTCGGACATCTCTGACAGTATACTTTCTTTTCTCATCTTTTCTTCGGAGATCTCGGAGTCCAGATCTTCCAGCTTACCTTTGATCTCATCAATATCCACAAAGGCTTTCCTGCGCCTTGACTCAACCTCATCAATTTCTTTTTCGGAAAACTCGATGGTGTCAACACATCTTGAGACTTCACCTCTGATACCTTCGATATCCTTTTTGATCCGGATCTGCTCATCTTCACCCATTCTCTGGATGTTCAGGGTCATCTCCTCAAGTTCCTGTTCAAGCTTTTCAAGTTCCAGAGATTTAGATTCGAGGTCAACTTCCAGTCTTGCAAGAACTTCTTCCTTATCCGAAATATCATTATCAACAGATGATAGTTCCACTTTAGCATCTTTGAGTTTTGAAAGAAGCACAAAGCCCTCGAATTTCATCTTTTCTTCCTTGAGGGACTGATACTTAAGAGCCTGATCGCGTTCGATCTTGAGCTTTTCGAGTTGCTGGCCGACCTCCTCTATAATAATGTCAACCCTTTCGACCCTTTCACGCACGATCTCAAGTTCGCTGAGTGCCCTGTCCTTTTTATTATCGAACTCGGCAACACCGGCAATCTCATCGATGATCTTACGCCTCTCGGTGGGTGTCATGTTTATGATACGTGTAACATCTCCCTGCATCACGACATTATAGCCTTCCGGAGTGACACGGGCTTTTGCAAGATAATTGTGCACATCGCTAAGGCTTACTGCTTTACCATTGAAATAGAAATAACTGTAATAACCTGAATCTGTTTCACGTATTTTCCTTGTGATGGATATCTCGTCAGCATCAAATGGCATTTCACGGTCTGCATTATCAAAAAGAATGGTTACCTGGGCAGTATCAGGTTTTTTTGAACCTTCACCATTATAGATAAGGTCCGTAAGTTTTTCAGCCCTTAGGGTTCTGGAACTTGAAAGACCCAGCACAAAGAGTATGCCATCTATTATGTTAGATTTCCCACTACCATTGGGACCGGAAATAGTGGTAAAACCATCAAAAAAAGGTATTTTCACCTTTTTCCCGAAGGATTTGAAGTTGATAAACTCAAGTTCCTTGATATGCACGTGATTCCTCTGTTTTTATGAAAAGGATTATTTTCTTCTTGTGGTAACCACTACAGCATCTTCATCCTCACGCGCCTCAACGGTCTCATACTCGGAGCATTCATCATTGCATGACGAAGGTTTGTCTTCTTCAGCGACAATATAATCACATGATTCGGTTTCAGGTTGTGATGCACTATTTAACCTCATCTGGCGTTCTTCATCTGTTTCTGCAATAATATATTCGGACCTGGGTTCAGATACGGGCATTTCAGGTTGCTTTACAGATGGAACTTCCCTCACATTGAAACGCATGTTAGAAGAAGGGGTTGCCCGCGAATTTCCTGATGCTTGCTCAGATTCGGCAGATCTTACAGAAACTTTTGGATTGAATGGTTTTGAGGAAGATCCCGCTTTCCCGGTACCTTCAGATCTAGATGATTTGTGTTCTGAACTTGAGGGAGATGTGTTCTGTGCCTGCAAAGAATTAGCCTGGGGTGCAACAGATCTGGGTTCCGGTCTGTATACTTTGGGAGTCACAGGAACTGTTGTTTCCACTGCATTACTGCTTGCAACATCACCTGAAGGCTTCTCAGATGGTTTTGTTTTTTTGTCCTGTTTCCTGTCAGATGAAACTGATAATTCCTTCAGAGATCTTATCATTGATTTCTGATCAAGGAGTTCATCCATAACTCCATTGACATTATTGTTAAGGGCCTGAACCTTTTGTTCAAGTTTGGTCAGACGATTATTGAAATCAAGATCATGTTTAAGATCGCTCCTTATTTCTCTGAGTATAGAATCGCGTAGATTGTTCTTAATGTCATCTAATTCTGTTTCCTTTTCCTTAAGCTGCCGCTCAAGCCGCTCAATAACGAAGTCCCTGTTCTCAGTATTCATGAAAAGCCTCGCAAATCCATTCAGTCCCTCATCGCTGTTATGCGAAAATACCACTTTAATATATGAATAAAAGTATAATATACCTTATGGTTGTCTCATGTATTTTATTCAAGCAATAAATAATTATTTAATTTAACTTACACACTCAGATTGCATAAATAGAGGAAGTGTTTGTTACAGTATCTTTTTCAACTGCAAAAACATTATCTGCAGAATCAATCAGAGATTCATCGTGAGAAACAACCAGGATCTGTGCAACTCCTATGTCCCTCATCATATCGATGAGCTTTATTAACTGATGCACATGTCCGCGGTCAAGGAACACTGTAGGTTCATCCATGATCAAAGGAGGAAGATCCGCACCATCATTAGATGAGGTGCCAAGCGATAGAAGGCGATAGATAGCACAACGGAGTACAAGATTGAACAAAGCTCTTTCCCCGCCGCTGAGAAGTTTAGGTTCAAGGGCAGTACCATCCTTTTCGAACACAGTAAGGTTATAGTCCGCATCCAGTTCCACATGTGAGTAGGCATTGTTGGAATACATGAAACTAAATATCTCGTTGATGAGCATATCCAGTGTCCGTATATTACTGGAACGCAGCTGCGCCCTAATACGCATATACATGCTTTCAAGATCCTCGGCATCCGAGTATACAGCGCTTAGATACTCACCACGATGTTTCAGTATTTTTAGATTCTTTTTAAGGTCAGATAGTCTTTTACGATCATTCTCAGCCATACCGGCTTTCTTCATGACCTCATCCTTCTCATGTTTGAGTTTATCGATCTCAGAACTTATACTCCTGAAAGCAAGATCATAATCCTTTCTCAGAGACTCAAGCTCTTTTTTGTCGAACTCACCTATTCTTTCATCAATATCCTTCAGAGAGTCTTTCTTTTCACCTATCTGCCCTTCAAAGAGTGTGATCATTTCCTGGATGCTTTTTATTTTCTCATTCATCTGACCAATCTCGGAATTTATTTTGTCCAATTCACTGATCATCTTCTGCATTTCCCTGGCAAGCTCCAGATCATGAAGAAGCTTTGAATGCTCTTTTAAGACAGAGCCTTCTTCCTCTTTCACCTCCCCCACCCTTTCTTTAGTCTCATCCAGTGACTTTTCCAGATCACCTTTATATGAAAACAGTTCTTTGACCTTATCCTCATCTTCCTTTATAGCCAGCTTGTACTCTTCGATCCTCTTTTCATCACGTACGATTGTCTCATTCTCAGAATCAATTTCCCTCAAGATCGAGTCAATATCTGACTTATAACTGCGAGCGGACTTTACTTTCTCTAACCTGGCTTCTGTTTCTTTCTGCCTGACTTTAAGATCCGACAGATCGGATTCCATTTTTACAATTGTTTCATTGTCCGAAAACGTCGATTCCTCCACACAGGAACCTTTAAGATCCTGTCCGCATGTGGGACATTTGCCGGTCTCCAGAAGCTTCTTCGACCTGTCCAGCCTGGATCTTATCTCGGAAATTTTTGCTGTCAGCTCGGCCTCCTTTCCATGATATCTCTTATGCTGATCATTTACAAGATCTATCAGGTCATCTACATTTTCAAGTTTTTCCAGGCTAAAACCCAGCGATTCTATATCAGATATAACAATCTTGCGTTTGTTTTCAAGTTCTTTTATGCGATGTTTATGTTTTTCGATCTCAGAATGAACCGACTTTATCTTTGATTCAATATCCTTAATACCATCTTCAAGTGACTTTATCTGTTTGTCGTTATCCTTCAGGGACCGGGCAATATTGAGAATATCCTTCTCAGCGACCGCTTTTTTACTTTTGATCTCACTCAATCTGTCGCGCAGTGAACGTTCGTCCTCATCCATCTTCGCAACAAGGAAATCAATCTCCTTTGAATCTACCTCGAGCTTTGATCTGATATCATATATCCTGGTCTCTTTTGTTTCAAGCATACTCTTTCGTGTTCGAATATCCTTCGAAAGAGTATCAATGGAATTAAATGATGCGGACTTCCTTTCGGTAAGTTCCTTTATCTGCTGTTTTAAGTTCTCTTTTTTCAAAGAAAGTTCATTCAGCTCTGACAATTTTTTTGTGACCTCATCAATTAATGTACGTGTGCGGTCCCTCTTGTCATTAAGGGAAGAAAGCTCCTTATCTATATGACCCGATCTTGTCTGCAGTTTTGCCAGTCTGCCGGTGGGATCGGAATCTTCAAGGAGGCTGACCTCTTCTTCAAGTTCTCTGACACGCCTGTCATTGTCCTTCTGATGTCTCCCCACACCTACCCTGGCACTTGAAGCTCGTTCCCGGTACTCTTCCAGTTTACCAAGTTGCAGGAGGTCATCTATCATTTTCTGACGGTCTTTGGGTCTGGAATTTATCAGGACATCGATCTCACCCTGACGTATATAAACACAGTTCCTGTAGGCCTCTTCATCCATGTTCAGAAGAGATGTAACTGCCTCATAAGTCCGGGTTGCCTGATCGAATATGATCTCCCCGTCCCTTTTAAAAACTGATCGGGTATTTGAAGCACGTCCCTTTTCAGGATCGTTCCTGAAAGACTGCTCCACAAGATAATTATGACCATTCTGTTCAAATTCAAGTAATATGGTTGCCTTTGAAGCACCTTTGGTGATAATATCGGATAGAACAAATTCCCTGTTAAGCGTCTTACTACCGAAAAGTCCCGTGAAACATGCCTCAAGAAGACTGGATTTACCGCTGCCGTTCACACCGGAAACCACAGTCACACCACCCTTGAATGAAAGATCAAGCTGCTTATAACTTCTGATATTCTCGATTTTGAGACGTTTGAGCATCACAGATAATCACCAAGATTATATTGCCTGGGTTTCACGGATTCAGGTTCCTTTTTTTCTTTTTGTGAAGTTCTTTTTCCCTTGTTTCTGCCTTCAGACCCTGATCCTGTCTTTTCATTCTCCTCCGGTTCATTTTCAGTTTTAGCAGAAACCTGTCTCTCTTCTGTTTTTTCCCGGGTTCCTTTCTTTTTTGAATCTACAGGCTGGATCTTGCTCTTTACTTCCTCAGTCCCGGACGGTTCTTTAGACGATAACAAAGCTCCGGCATCATCAATGTATGCGCTCTTTTCAGATACTTCCTTACTTACTTCCGGGACTTCATATGTAATGTTCTCATCGGGATGAACCGATTCTGTCACAGGTATAGGCTCCGTAAAATCAAGCTTATCCAGAAGTTCACCTAATTTCAGCTCTGCTTCATCTCCGACCTTTGTCTTGACCACCTGAGGATCCCTTATAATCTCATCCAGCAGCAGACCTCCGGATGTAAGGTTCATTTTCCTGATCTCCTCCTTGACAACATCATCAGGATCTGAAAAAGTGACTTTCAGAGTGGAATCTTCCAGTGTATCCACCCCTGACCTCAGATCCTTTATTCCGGGGACAAGAGCACCTCTTGACAGAAGAAAATTCTCAATCTCACTGAAGTCCAGTCCGGCCTGTACATCGCCTGAAAGTTCTACGAATACCACTTTATCTTTAATATCATGTTCCATTATAGCAGAAAAAACGTCATCATGTGCATTCGAACCTTCAGTAACATTTGCAGGAATGAACACAAATTCACGTGTGGGAATTACACGTTTACTTATCTCTATACCATTTTCCCCGACAGAGATTATATTATATGATCTAGGTTCACGTTCGGAGGTGCTGTTCCTCTCTGTACTCCCTGCATACGTAACCCAGGTTCCGTCAACTTTTGTGATCTCATACTTATGATTATCACCCAGAAGAACTGCGTGAATATCAAAGGGGATCGACTCTAAGATTTCCTGTATGTCCCATTCTCCGAAAGAAAAGGGTTTTACAAGCTGATGCATAACAAGCAGATTGTATCTGGCATCTGTTTCATGGCCTTCGAATATTGAATAATCGAACAAAGGTATCTTTGTTTTGGCAACACTGTCTATGCCATACAGAGCTACATCTCCCAGTCTGTAAGCTTCCGCACTGAGACGTGTAACAAGACCAAGACTGCTGTAAAGATCAAGCCATTGGGTGTTCTGCTTGCTCTCGTGGTTCCCTACAATTGCAAGTAGAGGGATATTAGCTTTTTTGAGCCTGGAGAAAAGTTCCATTGCATCAAGAATATCGTCCAGTGTTGGATTTCTGGAGTCGAACAGATCGCCTGCATGCACTACAGCATCCACATCCATATCAATAGCATTATCAATCACAGTAGAAAACGCATTCAAAAAATCCTGCCGGCGCACATCACTGTGATATTGCCTGTATCCAAGGTGGGTATCCCCTGTATGGATTATCCTTATCTCTTCCATCAGGGATTATGATATGTTTTTGCAGTTTTTAATTGTTGGGGTCACCATTTTGCAGGAGAGCAATACATTAATAATATATAGTCATCATAATATGATTGGATTTTATACAATTGAGCATATGATATTGGAGAGTTATGGATAACAAAGGACAAATAACTATAGATTATCTCATAGGAGTCATTATTTTTCTGTTCACAGTTATCTTTATATTCAATTACACATCCGGAATATTTACACCATTTCACTCAAATTCTGATGAAATAACATTGATCGCGGACAGAACATCCACTGCTCTTGTTGAAAAGATCCTCAGCGAAGGTGACGAATCTGTTCCTAATATGGTCAACAAAGAAAAAGTAGAAAATTTCTTCACAGAACTTGACACGAACTATGCAGGAACTACTGATTATCTTGGTTTGAACGGATCATACCTGAAATATGACTTCAATGTTACAATGGAAAATCAGACCTCTGTCAT
>JAASSR010000122.1 GCA_021767785.1 Methanolobus sp. | reverse complement strand
TGAAAAGCTGGCTCCAGGTAAGGATATCATATTTTCGGCAACAGGTGTAACTCCGGGTTCACTTCTCAGAGGTGTGAATCTCTTTGGTGAAGGTGATTCCAGGGTACACAGCCTGACCATGGGCAGTTCCGGGGTTGTTAAATTCTCAGATACCATCTATATCCATGATAAAGAGGAAACACCTCTCAGATTCGTATAATTATTGCTGAAAGACATTTAACCGAAAATGAAAGTTCATATCTCAACCTACGGCTGCTCTGCAAGTCAGGCATCAGCAGAGATCATGAGGGCAAGTGTCAGGGACAGCGGTCATGAGCTGGTCCCTGAAACAAATGCTGATGTAGTAGTTATCAATACCTGTACTGTAAAGAATACAACAGAGCAAAAGATACTTCACAAAATAAGAGAGCTTGGTGAAAAGGGTACTACTGTTATAGTTTCAGGCTGTATGCCTGAAGTTCAGCTTGAAGACATAATGCATCAGAACCCCAATGCACACATATTGGGAGTGAATTCGATATCAAGGCTGGGAATGGTGCTTGATTCACTTGATTCTGAAACAGGTAGTGTAAAGATATTCCTTGAAGAACCGGAAGGCTTCCAGAGTGTGCCCAGACTTCGTTTTAACTCAAATATCCATATTGCTCAGCTTTCACAGGGGTGCAATTATGCATGTGCATATTGCATTGTAACCCTAGCACGCGGAGAACTTCGTTCCTTTGATCCGAATGAGATAGTGGATGATGTCAGAAAGGCGGTTGATGACGGTTGTCGGGAAATTTGGCTTACATCCCAGGACAATGGCCAGTATGGAACCGATAAGGAAGTACTGCTTCCTGAATTGCTGGCAATGATATGCAGTATACCGGGCAATTTCAAAATAAGGGTAGGAATGATGAACCCTTTCTCAGTGACGCCTATTCTTGATGAATTACTGGATGCTTTTGAGAATGAGAAAATATATAAATTCCTGCATCTTCCCATCCAATCTGCATCTGATGACGTTCTATATAAAATGAACAGGTATCATTCTATCAATGAGGCAAATATTATTATTGATCGATTCAGAACCAAGTATCCTTATATGACACTTTTTACGGATGTCATTGCAGGATATCCCGGTGAAAACGATGAGGACTTTAAAAAAACAGTAGAATGGATAAGGCAATATAAACCCGAAAAGGTAAATATATCCCGCTTTACAGCACGTCCGCATACAAAAGCATGGGATATGCGTAAGATCGATTCTCGTATAGTTGTAAATCGTTCCAATGAATTACATGAGGTTTGTGAGCTTGTCAAACTTAGATCAAGAGAATATATGATCGGAAAAGATGTCAATGTTTTCCTTTCAAAAGCTGCAAAACAAAAAGGTATGATGGCCCGCACAGATTCCTATAAACCTGTGATAATCCCGGAATGTGATCTCGAGCCTGGAATTACCTGTCGTGTACATATATATGATGCGACACCGGGTTATTTTCTTGCTGAAGTGGCAACATGAAATGATATTCTGAAAGCTCAGATCAAGTTTCTTTATCCGGATTTTCTTTTTCCAGTTTCTGTACCTTGTCGATTATCTTTTTGTCGTATAGTTTCACGATATCACTGCGGGTTATTATACCAAGCAATTTAGTACTGTCTGACCTTGATACCACAGGCAGCCTGCCGATATCCTTTGCAGCAAGACGTTTAAGCACCGTGTTTAGCGTTTCATCCTGATATGCAACTTCCACATCTTTGCTGCTGATCTCACTGATAGTCTTATCCAGCTCATCTCTTTCTACTTTATCTCTGACATCCTTTAGTGTAACAATACCGGATAATTTCCCTTCTGAGTCAAGTACAGGGAAACCGGCATGTCTGCTTGATTGCATGAGGGCCACAAGTCCGCCAACGTTCTTGTTCTCAGATACTGTCTGAACATTGTGTTTCATAGCATCTTTTACTAGAAGGGATTCCATAATGTCAATTTCTTTACCTTTTCTGATAGTAAAGCCTCTTCTACGTAATCCTTCTGTGAATATGGATTCCGAATTTATAGAACTTGATACCACATTGCTGACAACACAGGCAAGCATTATAGGCAGTATCATATTATAGTCTCTTGTAAGTTCAAAAAGAATGAGTATTGACGCAAGTGGTGCTCTGCTTGTACCTGCAAAAACAGCGCCCATTCCTACCAGAGCATAAGCACCGGATGCTTCTGTGACGGTGGGAAAAAATCCATGGATGATTGATCCGTAGGCTCCTCCGAGCATAGCCCCTACAAAAAGTGAAGGTACGATGGACCCTCCAGACCCACCGGACCCGATAGTGAAAGAGAAAGCAATTATCTTCAGGAATATAAGTGCCAGCATTAGTTCCAATGCCAGTTCATTATTAAGTGCTTCAGAGATCACATTATATCCAACACCGAATACCTGTGGATATACGAATCCTATAATTCCCACTAAAAGGCCACCAATAGCAGGTTTTATTGCGGGATGGACTTTTATTGATTCGAAAAAGCTCCTTGTCCCGAAAAGAGAACGTAGCAGAATGGCAGATATTACTCCTGCCAGCATTCCCAGAAACAGATAAAAGATAGATTCATAGAAAGGATTTACCAGTTGATATGAAGCTACCTCTATAGTTTTGACATCAAATATCACACTTGAGACCATTGTTGCAAAGACAGCGGATATGACAATGGGTATGAATGTACTTTTTTCAAGCTCTCCAAGTATAACTTCGACAACAAAAACAACACCTGCAAGGGGTGCATTGTAAGCAGCTGCGATACCACCTGATGCACCGCACCCTATTAGTATTTTCAGTCTGTCCCCGTGTATCTTCAGCATCTGTGCCACCGAAGAACCTATTCCAGAACCTGCCAGCACAACAGGTGCTTCTTTTCCGGCAGAACCGTTGGAACCGATGGATATCAGAGATATCAGCACTTCCATAAAAGCATTTTTAGGTGACATTTTACCACCTCGAAGTGTTGCCGCTTCTATGGTCTCTTCAATGTCATAACGTCTTGTGCGTATGAACAGGTGGGCTATTATTCCAACTATGAGCCCTCCCATTGCAGGTACAAAGATTATAAGATAACCTGGTGATCCGGGAACTGCACCTGAAAAGATATCACTACTAATTTTCAGTAGGCTATCATAAAAAACAATTGCAAGACCTGTAAAAATTCCAACTATAAGAGCCAGTGAATTAGAAATAAGTGATTCTGTCTGTAACCATTGAAATAAATTTCCTTTAATCCTTTTGAAAAGCGTTCCTTCATCCAAAGCTTTCATCTCTGTTACCGGATGGCCCATTTTACATGGGCATAATAGATATATTTATTGAAGCACTATCCTCATCAAAGAAATTTATGTACTGATATGTTTGATATTAATTATTATAGTTTTAAGCAATATATTGATAATGAATAATTTATAAAAACATGATAATTGAATACTTTTATAATATATCATGATATATTGGTATGTGTGGAGTAATGTGGGGGCATCAGTAATCGTGCTGCATGTCCAAAAAAATGAATAGCAATAGCTGTATATTTGGTTGTATATCAGCTTAATAAGTATAATTGACAGTATGATCTATAGTATGGTCTATAATACTTATAGTATTCATATTACACATATTACAGGGTTATTGTCAAGGGTGAGAGTATGCATCCTTTAATGAAAAACAGTAAACAAAACGGGATAGTTAATTATATCAGAGTAATATTGTCGATATCGATCGTTCTTTCGACATTCAATCCTATGCTCATAGCAAGTGCAGCATATGCAGGACAGGTTTCTATCGGTTCTGATACTGTAAATCCTGGTGATGCTGCTAATGTAAGCATTTCCATAACTAATTGTGATAACGTTACAGGTATGAACCTGACACTCACATACAATGAAAGTATCCTTTCTCTGGAAAATCTGAATAATATTGCAGAAAATGAAAGTGTTGTTTCGGGACATCTGGTAGTGGCTGACCTCTTGAGTGCGGGAAATATCAGTATAGAACTGAGACAACTGGATAATCTCACAAAAGAAGCCCGGATTCCTGTTATTGATATCTCTTTCAGTGCAATTAGTAATGGTAATTCTACTCTGGGCCTGCAAGATGTAGAACTTCTTGGTGGTGAAACATCTTCTACCACCGCAGACACTGTAACAGATGGATATGTCCTTGTGGAGACTATAACAGAACCAAACAATGTATCCTGTATTCCTCCAGAACCTGTAAACTTCACCAAGACTACTGGTAACTTCTGGATCCTTCATGAATGGGATTCTGGCAGTGGTAATCTTACGGATAGTTACAATGTAAGCTTTAATGGTAGCTGGTACAATGACACCTTTGTTTCGGAATTCAATGATACTGACCTTGATCCTCATAGCTGGTCCAATATCACTGTTTATGCCTACAATGCTACCGTTTCCACCCTCTCTTCAGGAGTGGAAAGGAATGTTCAGCTACCCAATAATCCAATTAACATCACAGATGTTCCACCATCTGTTACTGTAAGTGAAGGTAAGACTATACTGGTTGATGCCAATTTCACCGATCTTGACGGAGATAATGCGACATTTGACTGTAACCGCACTGATCTTTTCAGGGATTTCGATGTCAATACAGGTGTTGGTAACTGGACAACAGACTATTCAGATGCCGGAACTTATTCTGTTGAGTTCAATGTAACAGACGGTTACAATTCAACTGATTATGAAATAATGCGTATTCTTGTGGAGGATGCAACAAATCCAAGTAATGTATCCTATATTCCACCATCAACTGCTAATTTCACCAATTCAACAGGTAACTTCTGGATTCTTCATGACTGGGAACCCGGTAGTGGTAATCTCACAGACAGTTACAATGTAAGTTATAATGGCAGCTGGTACAATGACACCTTTGTTTCTGAATTCAATGATACTGACCTTGACCCTCATAGCTGGTCCAATATCACTGTTTATGCTTACAATGCTAGCAGCTCTATTCTTTCTTCCGGAGTGGAAAGGAATGTTCAGCTACCCAATAATCCAATTAACATCACAGATGTTCCATCATTTGTTACTGTAAATGAAGGTACAACAATAACCGTTGATGCCAATTTCACCGATCTTGACGGAGATGTTGCTATATTTGACT
>JAASSR010000121.1 GCA_021767785.1 Methanolobus sp. | reverse complement strand
TCCAACTACGCCCATGGAATGCAGGCAATGGGAGGAAAACCTGCAAAGTTCCTGGCTGTTATTTTATGAGGAGATAGTATGACTTCACTACTTGAAAGGTATATTTCACTCGTAGAGTATGACTCATATGAAGATTTCAAGGAGAACTTCAAAATAAATATTCCTGATAATTTTAATTTTGCATATGATGTTGTTGATGTTTACGCAGCAGAACAGCCGGATAAAAAGGCTCTTGTCTGGTGTGATGACAACGATGATGAAAAGATATTCACATTTAAAGATCTTGAATATTACAGTAATAAAACTGCCAATATGCTTAAAGAACTGGGTGTCAGGAAAGGCGACAATGTAATGCTGATGCTCAAGAGCCGTTATGAATTCTGGTTCTGCATTCTTGCACTTCACAGGATAGGTGCCATCGCTGTTCCGGCAACTCATATGCTTACAAAGAAGGACATTGTCTACAGGGTAGAGAGGGCACTTATCAATACTGTGATCTGTGCACCTGATGAAGGTGTCCTGGATTATGTGGATGAGGCATATGATGAGGTAGGTCATATACTGAAGAACCGCCTGGTAATAGGACTGGAAAGAGAAGGATGGCTCGGTTTTACCGAAGAGATGGAGAAGTCATCTGAAAACTTTGACCGCCCCACAGGCGGGGATGCAACAACAAATGATGACATCCTGCTGAACTATTTCTCATCCGGAACCACAGGTTTTCCGAAGATGGTACAGCATAATTTCGTTTATCCCCTTGCACACATCATAACTGCAAAGTACTGGCAGAACGTCACAGACAATGGACTCCATTACACAGTTGCTGATTCAGGATGGGCAAAATGTGTCTGGGGGAAGATATACGGTCAGTGGATAGCAGGAAGTGCTGTTTTTGTCTATGATTATGAGAGGTTCAATGCGGACAATATGCTTGAAAAAGCAATAAAATACGGAGTGACAACATTCTGTGCTCCTCCGACTATTTACAGATTCCTTATAAGAGAAGACCTGAGCAAATATGATTTCAGCAAACTAGAGTATTGTGTAACCGCCGGAGAACCACTGAACCCTGAAGTATACGATCAGTTCAAGCGTATCACCGGACTGAAGATCATGGAAGGATTCGGACAGACCGAAACCGTTGTTACAGTTGCCACTTATCCCTGGCTTGAACCAAAACCCGGTTCTATGGGTAAACCATCACCTGAATATGACATAATTTTACTTAATGCTGAAGGCAAACCATGTGAAGCAGGTGAAGAGGGTGAGATATGTATTGATACGAGTTTCGGCAATCCCCCCGGGATATTCACAGGCTATCGTTCTGATGAGAAGCTCACTGCAAAGGTCTGGCATGATGGGTATTACCACACAGGTGATATGGCCTGGATGGATGAGGATGGTTACTACTGGTTTGTCGGAAGAGCTGATGACATCATCAAGACATCAGGTTATCGTGTAGGTCCTTTCGAAGTAGAGAGTGCTCTTATTGAGCATCCTGCCGTACTCGAGTGTGCTATAACAGGTGTCCCTGACCAGGTAAGAGGGCAGGTTATCAAGGCAACGATCGTGCTCACAAAAGACTATACAGCAGGTGATGAACTGAAAAAAGAGCTTCAGGATCATGTAAAGAAGGTGACAGCTCCATACAAGTATCCGCGTGTGATCGAATTCATGACTGAACTTCCAAAGACCATCAGCGGAAAGATAAGACGTGTGGAAATACGTGATCATGATAAGGAAGGTACACAGTAACTTTCCTTTTACTATATTTCATTTGATCCCGGACCATAAAGTAAATAGCTGGTCAATGAATCCTATGAAGCATTCTTGATCCGGGATATTTTAGTGATTCAAAAGAGGCATTATATTATGTCAGGCAAAAAAGAACCTTACCCGTTAATCAATATTATTGAATGTAAAGCCTGCGGACGGTGTATTGTTGCATGTCCGAAAAATGTCCTTGAAATGAGCGACAAGCTCAACGAAAGAGGATATCATTATATAGAGTATGCAGGTGAGGGCTGCACAGGTTGTTCCAACTGTTATTATACCTGTCCGGAGCCACTTGCCATAGAGATACACATTCCGCTCAAAGACTGAAAAAGTTGATATTCTGATCTATAATTTTGACGTTTAACTCAAGGTGAGAACATGGCAACACAATTAGTAAAAGGTAACACAGCGGCTGTGATCGGTGCATTATATGCTGGCTGTGACTGCTATTTCGGTTATCCTATCACTCCTGCAAGCGAAATACTGCAGGAAGCTTCCAGATATTTCCCCATGACGGGAAGGAAGTTCGTACAGGCAGAATCAGAAGAAGCTGCCATTAACATGGTCTTCGGTGCCGCATCCACCGGCCACAGGGTCATGACCGCATCATCCGGTCCCGGTGTCAGTCTTAAACAGGAAGGGATCTCCTATCTTGCAGGCGCCGAACTTCCCTGTGTCATAGTTGATATCATGAGAGCAGGTCCTGGTCTTGGAAACATCGGTCCCGAACAGGGAGACTACAATCAGGTCGTGAAAGGTGGAGGACACGGAAATTACAGGAACATCGTGCTCGCACCAAACTCCGTACAGGAAATGTGCGACATGGTCATCAGGGGTTTTGAACTGGCTTTCAAGTATCGAAACCCTGTATTTGTCATGGCTGACGGAGTACTTGGTCAGATGGTGGAGTCACTGCAGTTCCCTGAAGTTTCCGTAGAACCGGAAATAGATACGGAATGGGCTGTCAGCGGTACAGCCGAGACCAGAGAGAATCTTGTAACATCCATTTTCCTTGATTTCAACCAGCTTGAAGAATTCAACTATGAGATCCAGGAAAAATACGATACCATACAGGAAGAAGAGGTAGAGTACGAAGATTACATGACAAAGGATGCATCGATTATTCTTGTCTCATACGGTATCAGCAGTCGCATATGCAGGTCTGCTGTGGATCAGGCAAGAAAAGAAGGCATCAAGGTCGGTCTTTTCAGACCAAAGACACTCTTCCCCTTCCCGAAGAAGGAACTGAAAGAAATAGCTGATTCAAGGGACTGCACATTCGTTTCCGTTGAGATGAGCAATGGTCAGATGCTTGAAGACATCAAACTGGCAATTGAATGCAGCAGACCCACAGAACTTGTGTACCGCATGGGAGGAAATCTGGTAACAATGGATCAGGTTCTTGAAAGTATCAGGGATATTGCAGCAGGAGGAGAATAAGTATGACAGAGAAGGTCATTAAAAGTGAAGGTCTTTATTCGGAATTCACCCGTAAAGGCGGTGCTGCACCAACAGCAACCCATTATTGTCCGGGATGCGGCCACGGTATCATCCACAAACTTATAGGTGAGGCAATGCATGATCTGGATATCCAGGATCGCAGTGTTATGATAAGTCCTGTGGGATGTGCTGTCTTTGCATATTATTATTTTGACTGTGGAAACCTTCAGGTAGCACATGGTCGTGCTCCTGCTGTGGGAACAGGTGTTTCAAGAGCACAGGATAATTCAGTGGTCATTGCTTATCAGGGAGACGGAGATCTTGCATCCATCGGTCTGAATGAAACAATGCAGGCAGCCAACCGTGGTGAGAAGATGGCTGTATTCTTCGTGAACAATACAGTCTATGGTATGACAGGTGGCCAGATGGCGCCTACAACTCTTATCGGAGAAAAAACGGTAACATGTCCTGAAGGCAGGGACCCGGGGTTTTCAGGTTATCCGCTTCACATGTGCGAGCTTCTTGATAATCTGAAGGCTCCAGTATTTATTGAAAGAGTATCTGTTTCCGATATATCCCATATAAGAAAAGCCCGTAAAGCTATACGTAAATCACTTGAGATACAGCGTGACGGCAAAGGTTATGCTTTTGTGGAGATACTATCCACATGTCCCACAAACCTCAGACAGAATTCAGAACAGAGTACTGCTTTTGTCAATGAACAGATGGAACAGGAATTCCCACTGGGTAATTTCAGGGATATTTCTGATGAGGTTAAGCCTCTGTCACGTGGTGAGAGCATCTTTGACAAAAGGTCAATAGACGATCTTTTCCACCTTGAGACAGAATCATCTCCTGATGCCGTACTGGATCCTTCATTCCCGGCGGTCCAGATAAAAGCTGCAGGTTTTGGTGGTCAGGGTGTACTCAGTATGGGACTGACACTTGCACATGCAGGCTGTGATGCACAGCGTTTTGTTTCATGGTATCCTTCATACGGCCCTGAACAGAGAGGAGGAACATCCAATTGTTCTGTTGTGATCTCAGGTGAGTCCATAGGTTCACCGGTCGTCTATACTCCGGATGTGCTTGTGGCAATGAACCGTCCTTCAATGGAAAAATTCGCAGGGGATGTAAAGGAAGGCGGTTACATACTTTACGACTCCACCATAGGTGAATGTGATATACCAGAAGGAGTAAAAGGAATAGCCGTACCAGCCATAAAGATCGCCGGAGATGCAGGTTCAGAGAAGGCCGCAAACACGGTCATGCTGGGTGTTATAATGGCTCTGGGAATAACAGGTCTTAAAGAATTTCATTTCAAAGAAGCTCTGGAAGAGACATTCTCCAAGAAACCCAAACTGATTCCTCTGAACCACGCAGTGCTTGATGCAGCTGCTGCATGGGCAAAGGATAACATCTGAAAAAAATGAGTTAAAGAAATCTGAAACATCAGGCTTTATGCCTGATATCTTTTTCATTTTCGGGGTTCTTTTAAGATCACTTTTTAAGAAAAGTTTTAATATCTTTAAGTCGCCATTCTAATATGGGAGCGGTAAAAATGGTTGAAAGTAATGTGATCGAAGCTAATGATTCCAACTGGGAAGAACTTCTGGAGAACCAGGAAAAACCAATGGTTGTTATGTTCTATCTTCCTAACTGTACTCATTGTAAGGAGATCGAACCATATTTCAGGGATTATTCCAATGAATTCCATGAATCCTGTACCTTTGTAAGGATGAACGGTCTGGAAAGCCCTATAACAGCAAGAAAATACGGAGTAAGAGGCACACCAACTTTCAAGTTCTTCTGTAAAGGACAGGCTATAAAAGAACAGGTAGGTCTTGTATATCCGTCTATACTCAGAAAATCCATAGAAGAACTCATAAAACATGGAGATGAGTGTGTACTGCATACCTCTCCGATGCCGGATGAGGTTTCACCTTATGAGTAATACCTGATCTTAAATATT
>JAASSR010000043.1 GCA_021767785.1 Methanolobus sp. | reverse complement strand
TAATTGTTGATAATATCAAGGACCTGATTACTTTCAGGAGCACTGAACTCTTTCTGCACCGTACCGATTCTGGCAACCGTTGATTCACCTGTATCCCAGGCTATTATGAGATTCATCATAGTGGCAAGTGTTTTCTCATCAAGACCCCTGGTGATCCCCCACTGCTGGATCTCGTTCAGCATTTCCTCTGTTCCAATTGTTGCATTTGTGCTGGTATTGTACCAGCTCATCTTCATGCTCTTTGCAGTTATCAAAGGCTTATCTGTCATGTCAATATCAAAACTGTTTGCCGTGATGTATGATCCTGCATTCAGATCATCCATGTCATTGTATCTGAAATCATCTTCAAATATACCTATCATAGGCAGGATCATATCATCCGGCAGGGAAGATAATGCATCAGGTGTCATTTCACCTGTTATCTTAGCCAGAGCATCGTCCTGATGACTGGCAAAATAGATTTTTGAACTGATGGTTATGTTGTAATCATTTTGTAATTTTTCAGGCATATGATCAAGAGAATAATTATCTCTCAGATAGGCATATGAAAAGACAAAACCTGCTTCGAATACACGTTCTTTATCCTCGCTGAAAAACAAACCGACATCAGATTCGCTGTTCTCTTCAACATTGAAACCTGTGAGCATGTAGTTCTCATTGTAAGTCGCCAGGGTGGTGGATACGGATTCATATTCATCTGTAAGCAAAGTAAATGATTCCCATTCATTCCTCTCATCCTTGTTAGCAAGAATAACACCTCCTCCTCCATCCTCTGCAGAAACATACTGACTGTTGCTGGCTTTCAGTGCTATTCTGTCATTTTCAAGGTCAAGCAGATCGAAGATCTCCCATTCGCCGATCTCATTGCTGTTTGCTATGAGTTCTTCACCTCCGCCCTGGGCTGCATATACATATTTACCGTTCGGTGCTTTCAATGCAACTTTATTATTGCTGAGATACACAAGTTCAAATATCTCTTCATCTGTCGCAAAGGTACTTTTGGCAACAAGTTCTGATGTTGCAGGATCAACTGAAACATATTGACCTTTCTTTACCTGTAATGATACTTTCTCTGGCCTGTCTGTCTGCCCTCTTACATTCCATACAAGTTCTGCCTCGGTGGACGTTTCATGGATCGAAATCCCCGGATAGAACATACGACCGTTCAAGGCTACTGTCTTTCCAAATTCTTTAACAGGTGAAAGGGGAACATAGGCTCTATCGAATGTGACAGAGATTCCGTAATCTTCAAGAGTGCTCCGGTCCGATGCAACGCCTCCGACAATTTCTATCTTCCAGAGCTGCCGGTCATTTTCTTTGCATGAGCTCTGGAATATAGTGTTATTGCTGCTGGAATTCATTTCCAGACACTTTCCACTGTTTCCGGCAATAAGTTTGTAGAATTCCCCGCCGGCCGGTTCAAGTTCCCAGAGTTGGTTCTTATCGCCGGTGTAATTGCCTGTAGTGATCCTTGCCATGTCCTTCTGGCTGGAATTGAACACTTCAAGGCATTTGCTGTTATTTTTGGAGATGATCCTGTAATGTTCATCATCAGTTGATTCCAGTTTCCATAACTGTTTATCTTCTCCGGTGTAATTGCCAAGAGTAAGATTTGTTCTATACCTCCCGTCCTGTCCAGTTATCTCCAGACACTCTCCAGTATCTGCTGATACGATTTTACAATCAACATCAACAGTTAGTTCCAGCATTGGTGTTATGCTGACATCGTTTTCTGAACCGTTGAGATCTTTCATTGTTGATTTTTCATCATCCGGCCAGTCCCAGCTCTGTGAAAGCAGATCCAGATGTTCTGGATCTTCGGGTCTGATCTGGAAATTAAGGTAGGTTGGGTTGCCATTGGAAGATATATTGAACCTGAAACTCTCTTTTGCTTCGGAACTTGAGAAGGGAGAGAGGTCCAGTGCATCTATCACTCCGTCATTATCATTATCAAGATCCCATGCATTTTCAAATCCATCATCGTCTATATCTTTGGAAGAGACATTATGTACCTCAAAATAATCTTCAAGTCCGTCATCATTGGAATCCGCTTTAAGTGGGTCCAGATCATTGTTGACTTCAAAGAGATCGGTCAGCTGATCAAAATCTGAGTCGGTGTTATTGACATCAGTTCCCAGAACTAATTCCACTGAATCAGGGATACCATCAGCATCGGTATCAGGCCCGTATTTTGTTTTATTCAGATTAATATCTGAAATATTTCCTGACAGAGTTTCAATCTCTGAAAACATAACATTATTTTCTTTTTCAGTTAGATCATTTGCTGCTGCATCCATTAAGGCATCAATATCAGGCCCCGGATTGCGCTGGTTTGCAAAGGCAATTGACCGGGCCAGAGCATTTAAAGCAGAAACATCAGAAGGAGTTATATCTGTTGAGACGGTGTTTGAATTAAAAAGAGTATCATCGTCAGATGAAGCTAAAGCCGGATATATACTTGAACCTATTAATAGGTATATTGTACATAGTGCAATAAACTGAAGAGTCAGTTTGTGATGAATGCACTTCTTTCTGGCTATTGCCATAGCCATAATGTTCAGCCCCCGCTCCTTTAGAACTTCACTATAGATTTAGTTTTCTTGTTCCAGCTATAATAACCTTCTTAAATAGTTCATATTGTATATTAATGTCGATATGCAATAATACGTATAAAAATATCACGTTTTGATGTTTTTTTGGGCTCTGTAGAACACTCACTTTAAATTATATTTTAGCATGATAATTTAAAAAGGATAAAAACCCAGGAGTATTATTCACCACAAAAAAACACACTTATCTTCTATGTGTTTTCGGTGCTAGATTACGCTAAGAAGACTTATACATTTTAAATAATTTTACAAAAATTAAATAAGAAGTAGGTTTACTACAGAGCCCAAAAATAAATTATTTTAAAAAAAAGAATTCAGTCTTCAAGACTTGCTATATCCGCTTCTTTACTGAATAGATAGTCTTTAAGTTCATCAGCAAAGCTTTCATCATGCTGTCTTATCCACTCAATAAGCATGGCAGCATGTTCTTTTTCTTCATTGGAGTTATGTATTAGTATCTTTTTCAGATTTTCATCAGTACAGGCATCCGCTCTTTGATTGTACCAGTCAACTGCTTCCAGTTCTTCCTTAAGTGAATCGATAGCTCTTTTAAGGTCTAAAGTCTTTTCAGACAATTTACTTCTTTCTTCATGAATCATAGTATATTCATAATTTATTTTGGATGATATAACTCTTGCGGAACTAAATATTTTTTAAAGATATAGATAATTTTATAAGCAACTGTGGTATATATGGATAAAATTAAAATGAATTAAATAATACCATCTCACAATAAAAACATGTTAAATTTTCTTGCAAATATTTCCTGTAAGGATGATACACATTATCGCTCCTGCACCATATATTGGAATCAATTGTGAAAAATAATCAGATTGTTTTAATACGAATGCAGATGCAAAAATAACTGCTATCCATATTATGGAAATAGCAATGACTGTTCTACCACATTTTGTATACATATTTGTTTAGATGAGTACAAACTATAAAGTCACTGGTATATTCAAAACCATGACATATTATCAATATTAACTTAAAAAAAATGAAAAACCAAAAGTTTGATTTCCAATTGTATGTTTGATCAATTGTAAAGGGTTTTCAGTGAACAGCCAGGAACATTACTCATTATTTGATGTTTTATGAATTCTTTACAAGTTCAAAATAATTGCAATTATTGCAGAAATAACCTTTTTTAACCCATTTCCTTTTACCTTCTTGTGGTACTGTTTCTTGAGCATATAAAGCAACTAGATACGCAGATTTACATTTATGGCAAACTGGTAATTTTCTACCTGTACTTCCACGTCCCTGTTGCCTACGTATTCCCATGTACCCTTTTTCATGTGACATGGTTCAGCATTTAGTTTATAAGTATTTATAATTGTGCATCTGATATATCTTATGCACGTGATTGTAATAATTATTTACATACAGTGAGCAAATATCATCACAATTCAGAATGTCATGGCAAATTATAGTAAACATTTATTTTATATATTATATATTATTTATATATAATGTATCATCAATAATTTGTAAGATATAATCCCAGCTACAAGCAAATTCATGGGGTGGTAGTTGACACTCTTTAATGCACGGAGTCTATGGAAGATGTCGGATGAATGCTGAAATATTAATAACCCTTGTAAATAATGCGGCTTTACTTCTAGCTATTGGTGTCCTGTACGAGGTTCTTTTCTTTAATATTGAAATGAACACACGTTTGAAAAGTATAGTTGCAGGTTTTTTTGTTGGAATAATAGGCATCGCCCTGATGCTAAATCCGTGGGAACTTTCTCCTGGATTATTCTATGATACACGTTCTATTCTGCTTAGCATCGTTGCCCTCTTCTTTGGTTTTATTCCTTCAGTCGTTGGAGCACTTATAGTAATTTCCCATCGAGTCTATCAAGGAGGTGTTGGAGCAGTTGTCGGTGCCTCGGTGACAATATTTTCTGTGATATTAGGACTTCTATGGAGGCAGCATCATAAAAAGCTTCATATGATATTTGGTGTGTTTGAACTGTATGTTTTTGGTATTCTGGTTCATGTGGTCATGCTTATCTGTATGCTATTGCTTCCATGGCCTTACGCCTTTGAAGTTATTAGACGTATAAGTTTACCAGTAATGTTGATCTATCCAATTGGAACGGTACTACTAGGAAACCTTTTAAAAAATCAGATGTCTCGCAAAAAGACACAGAATGCACTGAAAAAAGCTGAATATAAGTATAGGCAGGCATCCAGTATCTTACAAAAAGTTATTGAAAGCCCTAAAAATGTTATCGTATTCGCTCTTGATAGAGACTATCAATATCTTGTCTTCAACAAAAATCATAAGATGACAATGGAACAAATATGGGGTGCAAAAATTGAGACCGGAGTCAGCATGCTCACCTACATCAAAGATCCTTCAGACCGGGAAAAAGCAAAAGTGAATTTTGATAGAGCACTTTCGGGTGAAGCGTTTACAATTGTCGAAGAATATGGAGATTCGTTGCTTGAAAGACGTTGGTATGAGAATGTGTATAGTCCCCTTGAGGATAATGAAGGGAATATCACAGGTCTTACATTATTTTTGACAGATATCACCGAGCGAAAACTTGCAGAAAAGGAACTGCTGCATGCTAAGCTTGAAGCTGAATCTTCCAATCGGGCAAAGTCACAGTTCATTGCGAACATGAGCCATGAATTAAGAACTCCACTTAACTCCATAATTGGTTTTTCAGACATATTGAGTAGTAACATGTTTGGTGAACTGACTGAAAAACAGTTCAAATATGTTACTAATATCAATGAAAGCGGTAAACATCTTTTAGAGCTTATAAATGATATTCTCGATCTGTCAAAAATAGAAGCAGGAAAAATGGAACTTGAATATGAGAACTTTTCTATCAAGGAATTATTCGACGAGCTTGTTACACAGATGACCCCCATGGCATCGAGAAAAAACATCGTAATTACAATTGACAATAAAATCCAACCAGATGAAATTTTCGCTGATAAACTGAAGTTCAAACAGATTATGTATAATCTTCTCAGTAATGCTCTTAAGTTCACACCAGATGATGGCAAAGTCTTTGTTAATGCAATAAAGAACGACAATGAGGTACAGATATCAGTATCCGATACAGGGATTGGAATCCCAGAACAAAATCTTAAGGACATATTCACCCCATTCAAACAGGCCGATGAATCGAACAAAAGGATGTACAGTGGTACTGGATTGGGACTTTCTATTGTAAAGCGCTTTGTTGAAATGCATAAAGGAAATATCTGGGTGAAGAGTGAAGAAGGAAAAGGGAGCACATTTACATTCACGATTATAGACCAGGATGCTAATAATCGATAAATTAGAGCATCTTATGTAGATGTGCAAGTCAACTAACCCGAAACTAAAGACTTTGTGGCTTCCTGCTTCAGTCCACGAACTTTAGTTCACTTAGCAGGCTCTCCTGCAGTTCCTGCCGTGTTTGATATTTTGAATGACATTAGTCCAGATTTGCTCTCGGTTTTCGGGGAGTTCTACAGAGTCAAACATATTATCAAAGCATTTCAAAATCATTTGAAACCCTAATCTATAAATAGTATTTCAACATATTTTGAAACGATGACATCTTATCTTGTAGATCTGGCTTATGTTGGACTCGCATCGCTGCAAGAATATCTTGCCTTGCACGTACTTCTTTGTCTGATACCTGCCTTTTTCCTGGCAGGAGCAATAGCATCGCTCTTTTCCAAGGAGTCTGTCTTAAAATTATTCGGGGCCGATGCACCAAAATATGTTTCCTATTCGGTTGCCGCCGTTTCCGGCTGTATTCTTGCCGTATGCAGCTGCACCGTGCTACCTCTTTTTGCAGGTATATACAAAAGAGGTGCAGGTGTCGGTCCTGCAACCACCTTCCTTTTCTCAGCCCCGGCCATTAACATACTTGCAATAGTCTACACCGCCAAGATCCTTGGTTATGACCTTGGTGTTGCAAGGGCAGTGATCGCTATTCTTCTTTCAGTGGTCATAGGTATCTCCATGGCTTTCATTTATGAAAGAAAAGATGCTGACAGGAAGACTATTAAAACATTCGGTGAAGAAAAACACGCTCATACGGTCTGGCTTTTTGTTCTGCTCCTTGCTATCCTTGTGACTCCCGAGATCCTTACAACATGGAACCCGATGCTCTTTGTTGAGATCCCATTGATACTTATAACGATATATGTTTCCCTCAAATGGTTTGACAGGGATGAACTGAAAAGCTGGATGGAAGAAACATGGTTCCTTGTAAAGCAGATAACTCCACTGCTTCTAATAGGTGTGTTCTTTGCCGGTATAATTGTCGAGCTTCTCCCTGCAGAATATGTTGTGGAATATGTTGGAGGTGCAACTGTGGGTTCTTATGTGATCGCCTCTGTGGCAGCTGCACTGATGTATTTCTCAACCCTGACAGAAGTCCCTATAATAAGTGCACTGACACTTCTTGGTATGGGTAAAGGGCCGGCACTTTCAATGCTTCTTGCAGGTCCTGCATTGAGTCTTCCTAATATGATAGTTATAAGCAGGATACTTGGTGTCAGGAAAGGACTTACGTATATCTCACTGGTCGTGGTGATTGCTGCAGTATCAGGATATGTCTTTGGGATGTACATTATATGAAATATGGAATTTACATGGAAATAATGGTTCAGTGATAAATATGCGAATCCTGCTGATATCCGATATTCATGGTAACAAAGAAGCACTTGATACGGTGCTGGAAGTACCGCATGATATGGTAATATGTCTGGGAGACCTTGCAGATTACGGACCTTCACCTTCAGAGGTCATAGAACATATAAGACTGAATGAAATTGAAACCGTTCTTGGTAACCATGATGCTGCGGTAGGTTCAGGTATAGAATGCGGTTGCGGCTATAAGTACAAGCATCTTTCAGTATCTACAAGAGAGTACACATGGCGGAACACCACAGAAGAACAGATGCTCTTCCTTCGAAGTCTCCCTTTCAGTATAGAAAAGGAAATAGACAGCCTCAAATTGTACTTCACGCATGGGAGTCCGCGGTCGAATTATGAATACATGAAGCAGGATGCATCAGAATCAGAACTTGAAGAAATGATCTGCGGAATAGATGCAGATGTTCTTTTCATAGGTCACTCACATTATCCTTTTGTCAGAGAATTTAAAAATATGCTGATAATCAATCCGGGTTCAACAGGACAACCCCGGGATGGTGACTGGAAGGCATGTTGTGCTGTGTTCGATACGTCCACAAAGAAAACCGAGATAATAAGATGTGAGTATGATATCGGTTGCACATGCAGGAAGATAAAGGAAAGGATGCCGCAGCCGGATGAACTGATAGCTATATTAAAGAGAGGGTATTGATATTCGTTATCAAATAAAAGGATGTGTTAGGATTGGTATTCATTGCAGTTTACAAAGATAAATGCACAGGTTGCGGTTCATGTGTTGATGCATGTCAGAACGATATACTCGAGCTCAAAGAAGGGTTATGTTTTCCTGCAAGAATGAGATCATGTAAGTACTGCATGGACTGTGTTAGATCCTGTGATTTTGATGCTATTAAAGTGTTTATTTGAATTTATAAGGTGAAAAATATGCCAGATATGAAAATAGAGATACTGGGTTCAGGTTGTGCCAAGTGCAACAAGACAAAAGAGATTGTAGAACAGGCTGTTTCCGAGACAGGTATAGACGCTGAGATAAAAAAAGTGCAGGATATGGACAGTATACTAGCATACGGGGTGATGCTGACCCCGGCTGTTGTTGTTAACGGTGATGTTAAGATCGCCGGCAAGGTACCTAAAGCAGAAGATGTTGTTAAATGGATAAAAGAATAAGGGAACTAATTGTTCCTAAAATCATATTTCCACTATCTCAACGCCAAGTTCAGGATCAAGGAGTGCTACTGTTCTCTTCCCTGTGAGTACTCCCGCCGTCTCACCGGGATTTATCAATAATGTTTCGTTTATTTCAGTGACACCTGCATGATGTGTATGGCCTCTTACGACCACGTCAAAATCTCCTGACTCTGCCAGGGCATCTACAGGTGGTTCATATATCCCGTGTATGAGTGCGATACGCATACCCTCTATCTCAAGATCACCGAAATCACCACAACATTCCACACCGATCTCATCGAATTTCTGTTTCAATAGTAACCTGTCACCGTCATTGTTCCCGAAGACGAAATACATGTCTGCATCCAGCTTACTGAAAGCAGTTGCTGTAAAAGGGGAAATTATATCGCCTGCATGTAGAACGGTCTTCACTTTCTTTTTGTTGAAAACTTCCACAGCAGCTTTGATAGCATCCATGTTGTCGTGAGAATCGCTCATAATTCCGATCATTGTCCGTCTCTCCATTTTAAAGAAGGAAGTGACAGGATTTATTCTTTTTCGGATATCATATCTAAAGTCAGAATTGTGATCAAAAGATATTCCTTCTTCTGCAAAACAGGACAACAAAGATCGAGATAAAAAGAAGAAATGAACTATTCTGTTGAAGTTCTGGTTGGGAGACCTCAGTTGAGATAGATCCTGATTCTGCAACTTTCTCAGGGTCTTTCTCTGTTTCTGCAACAATGCCATTATTCTCAATAACAGAAATGATTTCTTCTGCCGTATCCGGAATTTCTGCTGTTATAGCGAAAGGTGAGAATCCAGGGGTTTTCGCTTCAAATATGAAAAAGTCCTCATCCTGCCCTGTAAGTTCGGTCTCAAGTGCATTCCACTTGTCTCCATCATATCTTTGAAGATGGATATTATCTGTTTCAACGTTGTTGAGCTGCATCCATTGTTTGGGTACGGTGAACGATATGCGCGTATCTTTTATGTTGTTCTCAGTTGCATATCCGGCCTTTCCAACCCATATATTGATGTTGCGGTAAATTATGCCTTCGGGTTTTCCGGATACAGTGCTTGACACATCCCTGAGTATTTCTATAGTACTTGTAATAAAGCCTGCATTCTTCAGTGACATGTAACTGATGGATTTTACCGGGTTAGAACTGTCTGAGAAATAATATGTGGTTTTGGTATCTGCATTAACATAGACCTTTGATACTTCCTTGCTGTCGATGTTCTCGGCTTTCTCACCGGTGTCACCTCCACCTCCTCCTCCACCGCCTCCTGTGGCAGTAGTTGTTTCTCCTGTTGGAACGGAAGCATTTTCCTGAATGGTTATCTGTGCATCCTTTGTGGTAATTGGTAATGCATTTCCTGAATAATCACTCAGTATCACGTTGGAAAGTTTGATAGTACAATCCCCTGTTTTCTCAAGAGCTGTAAAGGAAACATGTGCGAAATTCTCAGCAGAGGCTATATTGGCTTTTCCGAGTGTCACTGCAAAAAGACCATTGATCCTTCCCTGTGAATTATCAATGGTCCCTCCGATGAATATGGATGAGGTACCATCCTGTTCGAAAAGGTCACTTCCGTCCACACTGTTCGCACGAAGCATATCACTGTCATATGACATGTCCAGTTGTGCTCCGGCTATCGGAGTTTCAGGTTCTATATAAATGTAGATGTCAAATTCGTCTCCGGTATATACTTCCTGAGCAGATGGTAATATACTAACATCAGAATTTGCCATTCCTGTTGGAAAAAAAGAATATGTCAATGCCACTAACAAAAGAAGTACCAGGCATTTCCTGCATATGTCTAAGGAATATCTTACTGTGTTCATCAACACACCATCTATTACTTTTACAATACTATATAATTTTATATATTTATGTGTTGTTATTTTAATCTACAGACTTAACAGTATACCGGCATGTGATCTTTTAAAAAAGAAAAAGGAGAATAAAAATATCAGAAAGCTAGCTGGTCAGATGCAGGCACCAAAATCAAGATTTTCCGTGTCAAGGTCTTCACTTGTATAGTCTGTAAAACATTCTTTACAAACCTTCTTACCATTCAAAGTCATCAACTTTTCAGTTTCTTTCTTGCAGATGTCGCATTTTTGCACAATTATCCCTCATATAAGAGGTTAAACATTGAGTTATAAATCTTCCGTATAGATCAGTAAGAAATACCTCTGACAGGGTATTATTTTCAGTCATCATCGTTTCCCGGAGGCTCATCCATTATCGAAGTCAGTTTATGCTTTCTTCTCGGAGTATTTCTGTTTCTCCAGTCCACATAATTGTATAAAAGTTCGAAATCCTCCTGCGGGAACATCATCACAAAATCCCTCAGGAAAAGATCTTTTCTTTGCAGAGCTTCGTCTTTTTCAAGGAAGGATAAAAGGATGGCAAGTGCTGCCATCTCCGAACCATCCGAATTATCACCCCATTTAAAATCGTTAGCAATGCGGGGAATGT
Organism: Methanolobus sp.; assembly: GCA_021767785.1. Lineage (GTDB taxonomy): Archaea > Halobacteriota > Methanosarcinia > Methanosarcinales > Methanosarcinaceae > Methanolobus. Next base: position 7,860 of record JAASSR010000043.1, on the reverse strand, counting down.
TATGCTCGTCCAGTATTTCAGGAGAAACGGGAAAACCGTAAATGAATAACTCCTTTGTATCCCATAAACCTTTGATCTCCATCCCTCTGCCATTTATTTTGGACATAAGTGCATATTTGTCGTCTGTCACTGCATCCAGAACATCAAGAAATTTGTCTGCTATATTGCCAATGATGCCCATGTTCACTCTCCTGAAATCACATTACTGCTCTGACATCCACTTTTGACCTAAACTCATCTATACCAATGTTTGCTTCCAGATAATTCTGAATGTCAGCTGTCTGAACTGTGACCTCATAAAGTGCTTCGGGTCCGTCATACATCTCTATGATCACGCTTTCAGTATTGGGTGCTGTTTCTGCTGCAACTCCCATAATATAGAACCATGTAAGAAGTGCATCGGTATCCGACCTCACAGATGGCTGGTCATATTTGACAAGAACGTGCTCCTCAGTAACTTCCACAACAGCATCATCAATTCCCTGAAAAGTAAGGGATTCGTATATTGAAAGACTTGCAGCCCTGTCAACATCATAGCTGTCAGATACCATGGAATCCCAGTCCTGATCACTTACAGAAGAACTATCATCGTCTCCACCTGAGAACAGGAGGAATATAAGTACAACACCTATTATTACCATCGTTCTTTTCTTCATAAGTCGTATTCCTCCCCGTTATTATAGGCAATCGCAGGATTGCTGCGTTTGACCACCTGACAGTTATCCCATTTCCATGGCTTCCAGCTGCTACCGGTATCCTTCAGGGCAACATCACCGATGGGATTCTCCCATTCGTCAGTGGGTATGTAGTACGTTTCACCTTTTGTTGTGACCTTTACCCACTGGTACGGATGTATCTCATGTTCATCCCCGTTCTCGTCGGTGTATGGCATGGAGTAGGAGTTTCCATTCGATGTTGAAGTTACTTTTCCATGCTCACTCAGAAATGCGTTGGGTGTGGAAGTTCCGATGGGACCATTGGTTATTACTCCCTGTCTTGCATCGCTGTTCTTTATTGCATTGTCAAGGTTTGGTAATGTCATAACCACTTTTTCGGTTACTTCCAGTCCTTTCTTTACAAGTTCACCGGCCACCGGTATTTTGTCAGCAACTTCCTGTCCCCCTTTTGAAACAACATACAGAGCTTTTGCAGTTGTGCCTGAAGATCCTTTCATCTCACTTAGCTTTTCGTAATCTTTGTAAGCACCAACGTATTTATCAACTTCTTCCTTAACTTTGTTAAGCTTGTCTAATTTATCGAATGTTTTTGATATTTTTGAATTTGTATAATCATCAGAAAAGAACGATGCAGCCTCATGACCGGTTTTCAGCTTTTTCATACTTTCTTTCCGTGTTTTATCCACTGCATCAAGGTATATTGTGTCTTCGAGCTTCTCAGCAACCTTTTCCTTTCCTTCATAGTCAGCAACGTTTCCTATTTCAACGGAGTCATCTTCTTTAAATGTAAAATCTTCCCCGAAAATATCTTTGATTATATTCTTGTTGATTTCTACTTCCTGCTCTCCGTCAAGACCCATTTCATCCAGTTTATCCATATCTTCGGAACTTTCACTTCTTATCATGTCTATGATCTTAGCCTGTTCCTGCATTGATTCTACAAATTCATCTGAAAGAACATAGTTCATCTGAATGTTCTGGATATCCTCGATGTCCTGTTTATTGATATCTTCCACATCTATCTCACCTTTGTTCTCGATGAGCTCTTCCTCTTCCAGGATATCATAGATGAAAAACAGTTCATCTGTGCCAATTGTTCCATCTTCCGGGTCAGCTGCATCTGTGACTTCATCATCTGTAAATTCACTGTCTTCATTTTCCGGGGTGCTATCTGGCATTGGAACAGTGTCATCAGATTCCGGATCCTGCAGGGTATCGTCTTCTGAATCTGAAATCGGAGTTTCCGTATAGTCTCCGATTTCTTCTTCAGGATATTCTTCGGCTTGCATCCCTGTAGTATCATCAGTATCCGTGGTTTCCGAAAGAGCACCACTTGCCTCTGCTTCTTCTACGAGTCTTATGAATATGTTCTCGGCCACCGGTTCAATAGCGGACAGAGGTATGTTATACCCTTCGACCTGTACAACTATTCGATGTCCTCCGGGAGTGGGTGCGCTGTAAAGTACCCCACTGCTCACCACCCATTCGGGATTTTCGGATTTATCCATTCTCTTATCCATATCCCAGTAATCGATGTTCCTTTCTTCAGACTCAAGTAGTCCGTAATCAGAGAATCCAACCTGTCCAAAATGTTCGTCATCTTCCAGATACCAGAGACCACCACTAAAATCCGGTTCAATCTCCCTTGCGGCGTCGTAGATTATCTTCTCAACTTCAGCTTCGTTATATTCGGTAGCTGTAGCATTTAATGTGAATGTTAAAACAAAAACTAATATAGAAATTAATAATATATTGTACTTCATATATTATATGCATATCTTAATTGCATAAAAATGTTTTTGAGGTGCGCCGACATAGTTCTGTGCATTCATGCGCATGAGATGATACAGATTCATTTAGCTTATTCCTGGTTCACGAAAGATACTTCTCTCTTGTAAGCAGGAAATACTCGTTATCTCTGTCATCCTGTCGGTTTATTCCCTGATACTCCATCCCGACCCTTTTTGCCAGATCAATGGATGCATGATTTTCAGGTGAACAATAAATTGCTATTCTGTCTATATCAAGGACCAGGATCATGTATTCTATCATTTTTTTGACAGCCTCGGTTGCATATCCGTTTCCCTGATATTCCGGTTCAAGTGCATAGTATATCTGTGTGTCATCGGAGAATTCCAGTTTAGCAAAACCACAGGAACCCATCACTTCTCCGTCATCTTTCCTGGTTATGGCCATTGCAAAAAGAGGTTCATCGCTTTCATATGATTGTATAAGCATATCAAGAAATGCCTTTGTTTCCTCAAAGCTGCGATGAAGTGGCATATCCGTGGAACTGGTCACTTCTTCGTTATTGAAAAAAAGATGCAATTTTTCAAGATCCTCTTCAACATATCGCCGGATGATCAGACGTTCAGTAGCAAATGACTGTGGTATCTTCATGGATTTATATTTTCCCGACTTGTACAAAAAAGTTTTCACTTTATCCAGAAAAGCAGTGAGATCATAATTTCATCTGAAATAGAGCAGGAGACCACCGTTTTTAAACGTTGGTCTTCTTATTTTAGCATGATACATATAAAAAAACCGTGAAAAAATACCGTAGTTCTAAAGTGATTCCAAAGGACAGGATTCCTGTATGTTTACTGAAGACCTATGCCCAGAGTTCCATTTTCCGGGAATCCTGTTCTTATGGACGTGTTTCGGGTAATTTCTTATCCACCAACCAATTTACCACACTACCAACCAACTGACCAACCGACAGTTTTCTAATGGATAATTGTCAGGACAATTGTCAGTTTCTATCCAGTTTATATCCGGTCCATAATCACTCGTTTATCAAGCATTCATTCTATATAAAAATAATGATGGTTCTATATATGCTAATTGTCATAATGATGATGCTGAAAGCTTATTTTCGATCATATTTTGTATATTTCATCTACACTTGTTTCAAGTGACCTTGAATAATGATGGTATGCGATGTCATTGAAACAGATCAGACGAATCTCTTCAATCGAAGTATCTTTATCAAGGTTTTCGATTATCGCTGCAACAGCGAGCTTCGATGCTCTGTCCACAGGGAAACCATAGGCACCTATGCTTATTCCCGGGAAGGCAATGCTTTTTATATCATGTTCCTCTGCCAGCAGGAGCGAGTTCCTGTAGGCATTTACCAGTAGTTCATCTTCATTCTGATGTCCGCCCTGCCATATAGGACCCACTGTGTGTATTACCCATTTTGCAGGGAGAAGATAGCCCTTTGTTATCCTTGCCTCCCCTGTGGGACATCCTCCGAGAGTCCGGCATTCCTCCAGTAGTTGCGGACCTGCAGCTTTGTGGATAGCACCGTCTACGCCTCCCCCGCCAAGTAATGAATTATTAGCGGCATTGACTATTGCATCAACTTCCTGTTCCACGATGTCTCCTATTGACACACTTATTATCTCGGAAATATTCATTTTATATCCTCACTCCCGGATCCATACTTTTTTTGAATAGGAATTGTTCATGGTCATTCTTATCTCTGTTGTCTGATATATTTCATACATGATACGATTAATTTAGCGTTCAGATCAGCATGAAAGGTCGATCATATGGATGAAGTCATAGAAAAGATAATCACAATTTTTACAGATATCAGCAGTGTTCCAAGATGTTCCGGTAATGAGGAAAGGATAGCCATGTGGTTGAAGGAGTGGGCCTTATGCCACGGATTCAGTGTGAAATTTGACAGTGTGAATAACATTGTGATAGGAATTCCTGCTTCAAAAGGATATGAGGATCTGCTTCCAGTTGTAATTCAGGGACACATGGACATGGTTTGTGAAAAAACACAGGCCAGTGAACATGATTTCAGTACAGATCCTATAATTCCTATATTTGATGGCGAATGGCTCAGGGCACAGGATACTACCCTGGGTGCGGACAACGGGATCGGAATTGCCCTTGCACTTGCAGTTGCTGAGGATAAAAGCTCAGAACATCCTCCCCTTGAACTTCTTTTCACTGTTGATGAGGAAACAGGTCTTACAGGTGCCAATGCACTGACGCCTGATTTTATAACAGGTAAGATCCTCCTGAACGTGGATTCGGAGGATGAAGGTGTCTTTATTGTAGGCTGCGCAGGAGGGCTGAATACAACAATAGGGTTACCACTTGAATTTTCAACCCTTCCTGATGATACAATTTTTTTCAAGCTTGTGGTGGACGGGCTTTCCGGAGGTCATTCGGGAATTGATATCGATGAAAAAAGAGCAAACGCCATCAAAATGCTTGCAGCTACCCTGCAATCGCTTTCACATGAAACGGATGTCAGACTTGTAGATCTCAAAGGAGGTTCGGCACATAATGCTATTCCAAGATATGCAGAAGCATTGGTCGCTTTTTCCGGAAGATCCAGGAAAAGAGCAATTTCCATTATAAGTGATCTTGAGGATAAAGCAAGATCAGAATATTCAGATCTTGAACCTTCCCTGTCGATCACACTTAAAAGTATTGAAGAAATATCCGGAAGCAAAGCCCTGGATGAAACTTTATCCGAAAAGGTTTTCAGCCTCTTGTCATCTTTGCCCCATGGAGTCGTTTCAATGTCCAGGGAAACTCCGGGACTTGTTGAAACGTCCAGTAATCTTGCCACTGTCAGTATGAATGCTGAACGCCTGACTGTTCTCACAAGCCAGAGAAGCTCTTCTGATCCGGCTCTTAAGAATATCACTGAAAAGATAACTTCAATTTCAAAGGACTTTGGTGCAAACTGCTCATATGGTTCCGGATATCCTGCATGGCAGCCGGATATGGATTCGCCTTTACTTCAACAATGCAGGGAGATCTATTCTGATGTGTTCGGCCAGAATCCTGAGATAGAGGTGATCCATGCAGGTCTGGAGTGTGCTGTTATCGGTTCTAAGTACGATGGTATGGATATGATATCCTTTGGTCCCACAATAAAGAATCCTCATTCACCTGATGAGAGATTACATATTCCATCCGTTCGTAAAGTATGGGATTTCATGATCCCACTACTTTCGTCTTTTGATGATAAGAGCAAATTCAGGGGATCAAGCAAGAAGACATGATTATAAGTCATCAGATACAATATTTAAGTGTATGAAAGATTTTCCACGTCCTACTGTTCTGGTAAGCAGATGTCTTGAATTTGACAATGTGCGTTATGATGGTAAGGTGATCCACTCGAAAATAGTTCAGGATCTCATGCCATATGTGGATTTTGTCAAAGTATGTCCTGAAGTAGAGATAGGCCTGGGCGTTCCCAGGGACACTTTGAGGATAGTCAGGCATGAGGGTGAACATCGTCTGATTCAGCCAAAAACCGGACTGGACCTTACTCTAAGAATGAATGATTTTGCAAATACCTTTCTGGATGACCTGAAAATTGTGGACGGATTCATATTCAAATCCCGCTCACCAAGTGTCGGTGTAATTGATATCAAAGTCTATGCTGCCGCCACTCCTTCCCCGGTGATCGAAAAGAAAACAGGTCTGTTTGCAAGCCATGTTATTGGTAGATATCCGGGTTATCCTATTGAGGAAGAGGACAGGCTGCGCAATTCAAGGATACGTCATCATTTCCTTACTCAACTGTATGCTTTTACATCTTTCAGGGATATGGCTCCTTCTTCAAAAGAGGATCTGGTGAATTATCATCAAAGAAATCATTTTCTTTTTATGTCCTATAATTATGATATTCTCTCTGAGATGTCAGAGCTGCTTGATTCGCAGAGAGAATTCACTGAAATCTTCAGGGAATATGGTCTTCTCCTTAAAGCATTACTAAGAAAACCGGGATCTGTGGATCTGAAACTTAAGACCTTCAGATCTCTGTTCTCAACATTAGATGGTATCGGTCCGGAAGAAAAGAACTTCTTTGAGGATATGCTTGAAAGATATAACAGTAACAGGATAAATGAAGATGCTGTCATTGAAGTTCTGAGATCGCTTATATGGAGGTCTCAGGGCAGGGAATCCTTTGAAAACACTTTCCTGTATCCGTATCCTGAGGAACTTAAACCCCTGGCTGAAGAAAAAAGAGATAAAGATTATTGGGATAAAAAAGCGTGAAATGTTCTGTAAATTGAGGTGACAAAATATGTATCGTTTTGAGGAAGAGATAAATTCGTGTATCGACTGCAAGAAATGCTGGGATGTGTGCCCTGTGAACATGGTGACAGAAGGTGATCGTTTTACCCCTCAGGGTAAGATAGAGAGTCTGGCCAAAATAGTTGCAGGTGAGGAGCTTACACAGGATGAGTATGATAATATATACCTTTCAACACGCTGCGGCGCATGTGATGATGTGTGTCCGGTGGACATTCCCATCACAGATATTATCCAGTATGAGAGGCAACTTCTGGCACAGCAGGGCAGGGAGCCTGCAAAGACCACGGCGATCTCAAATAACATCTTAGAGCATAACAGTCCGGGGGCCAAGGACCCTGCAAAGAGGTTTGACTGGATAACCGATGATCTTGACATTGCCGAAAGTTCTGAGATTGCTTACATGGCAGGCTGCTGGGTATCATACAGTCAGCCGGATATCGCAAGAGCGACCATCCGCCTGCTCAACCATGCAGGTATAAAGCCAATGATACTTAAGGAAGAGAAATGCTGCGGACTTTTCCTTCTTGATAATGGTCACCTGGAGCAGCTTGCAGAGCATGCAAAGAAGTTCGTTGATTATATCGAATCCCTCGGAGTGAAGAAGGTAATAGCCTCATGTCCCGGTTGTTACATGGTTCTTGGAAAACAATATCCGAAGCTCTACCGTGAACTGGGGTTCGATGTTGAGCTTTCCATGAGTGTATTTAAAGAGATGATCGCTGACGGCAGGCTGAAACCAAAGAAGCTTGACATGACCGTCTCGGTCAGGGATGCCTGTCCTGTGAGAGATTCAAAGGATGTTCCACGTAGTGTTCTTGAAAGCATGGGTGTTAAGGTCAATGAGCTCTTTGAAGGGGAAGTGGTATGCTGCGGAGGTCCTGCCGGTCTTAAACCAAACTTTCCGGAGATCGCGGATGATATTGCCATGCTTACTGTGAAGGGCTACAAGGATAAGGCTGAGATGCTTGCCTCATATTGTCCTTTCTGTGTGCATCATATGGAAGGTGCCTGCAAGTCAAAGGATGAGGAAATGAAGATCAGGGATGTTGCGGTTTTGCTTGAGGAAAGTGTGCTTGGTGGCAGTGGAAGGGATTAGAGGGAAAAT
>JAASSR010000042.1 GCA_021767785.1 Methanolobus sp. | reverse complement strand
TAGAGATGCATGATGGCAGAGTATGGGTTGAAAGTGAAGAAGGAGAAGGAAGTAGTTTTACATTTACAATACCAGTATCACATGATGAACCATTGGAATCTGCACAGAACTGCTGAATAATGATCAAAAATAAAACACACAGAACAATTGCAATACAAAAAATATAATATTCCTGAGATAATTTAAAAATATCAATAACAGGAAAGGAAAAGAGATCAATATAAAACCTCTTTTCCCAGGTAGTCCCGCACTTTTGCGCAGGAAGGTAAAACAATAGATTATATATACCCATATTAATAAAACATTATGGCTATTATTTCAACGGTGATGTAGCAAAAAGAGCATTTCCTGTCAAATATATCTATCAAAGTTTATATTCTATTTCAATCATCTATTCTGATATTCTCTAATGTACATCCAAAATGAAAAAAAATTAAAATGATATCCTACTTTATGGTTTTTCGCAATTCATCCAAAACTATATCTTGAACTAAGTCATCATTCCTGTCTGAAGGAGCAAACAACATGCGAATCGGAGTTTACATCTGCCATTGCGGACTGAATATCGCACATACAATTGATGTCGAATCACTCAGAGACAAGATCAGCAAACTGGGTGATGTTGTGGTAGCAAAGGACATACAATTCATGTGTTCCGATTCAGGACAGGATTCCATTGTCCAGGATATAACAGATCATGACCTTAACCACATTCTTGTAGCTGCCTGTTCTCCTCATCTTCACGAACAGACATTCAAGAGAGTACTTGAAAAAGCAGGTCTCAATCCTTTCATGCTCGAGATGGTCAATATCCGTGAGCAGTGTTCATGGGTGCACATGGAAGATCCGCAGATGGCAACCAGGAAAGCATTCGACCTCATCAGGATGGGAATTGCCAGACTCAAACTGCTGGATCCTATCCAGATCAAAAAGGTACCTGTATCAAAGGATGTACTTGTCATCGGAGGCGGTGTTGCGGGTATAGAGGCAGCCCTCACCCTTGCAAACTCCGGTCATCATGTTATCATGGTTGAAAAAGAACCCACCATCGGTGGTAAGATGGCTTTGCTCAATGAGGTATTCCCGACAAATGACTGTTCCATCTGTGTACTTGCTCCCAAGATGACAGATGTAAATCAACATCATAATATAGATCTTATCACACTTGCAGAAGTTACTGATGTCAGCGGACCTGTAGGGAATTTCCATGTGACCGTTACCAGAAAACCCAGATATGTTATTGAGGATAAATGTAAGGGCTGTGTGGATGAATGCGGACGCGTCTGCCCCGTAGATGTGCCAAACAGATTTGATGCAGGGCTTGGGAAAACAAAGGCCATCAACATGCCCATTCCACAGGCCGTTCCCCAGGTAGTTTACATTGATAATGAATATTGTGTGGGATGCGGACTCTGCAAACAGGCCTGCCCTGCGGATGCAATAGACTATCACCAGAAAGAAGAGAAAATTGAATTCAGCGTGGGTGCAATAATACTTGCAACCGGCTACAGTCACTTTGATGCATCAAGAAAAGCGGAATACGGCTACGGGATCTATCCTGATGTGATCACCAATATGGAACTGGAACGCCTGCTAAATGCAGCCGGTCCGACCAGGGGTCAGGTACTTTCTCCCTCCACACTTGAGATTCCAAAAAAGGTTGCATTCATCCAGTGTGTCGGTTCAAGGGATGAACAGGTAGGTAATCCCTATTGTTCCAGAGTATGCTGCATGTCAAGCATGAAGAATGCACAGTTGCTCAAAGAGCGGTATCCTGACACCGATATTACAATCCATTATATCGATGTACGTGCATCCGGGGAAATGTACGAGGAATATTATATACGCAGTCAGGAGATGGGTATTAACTTCATCCGCGGTAAAGTAGGAGAGATACTCAGAGACTCACAGGGGAAATTGCAACTACGTTATGAGGATACACTGAGCGGAGAGATATTTGAGGAACCGTCAGATCTTGTAGTCCTTGCAACAGGCATGGAAAACATACAGGATGCCGACAGGATATCCAGAATACTCAACCTAACAAGGCGCACGGACCGTTTCTTTTCCATAGCCCATCCGAAAATGAGACCCGTGGACTCACATGTAAAAGGTATATTCATAGCAGGATGCGCATCCGGCCCAAAGGAGATACAGGTATCCATTGCCCAGGGAAGCGGAGCAGCAGCCAAGGCCATGCAATTGCTTTCAAAAGGCGAACTGGAAATGGACCCTCTCAGTGCCCACGTCAACCCGGATAAATGCATTGGCTGCGGAATATGTGTGAACTCCTGTAAATTCAATAAGATAAAACTGGTAGATCATAAAGCAATGGTTGATGAGCTTTCATGTATGGGCTGCGGTTCATGTAGTGCTGCATGTCCTGCAGATGCCATATGGATGAGGAACAGCACCGATGAACAGATATTTGCCCAGATACACGCCGCCACTGAGGAAAAATCAGAATTCCCGCTTATTGTGGCCTTCCTGTGCAACTGGTGCAGTTATACATGTGCGGACCTTGCCGGCACATCAAGGATACAATATCCTACCAATATCCGTGTCATCCGCGTCATGTGTGCAGGACGTGTGGACCCATCCTTTGTACTTGAAGCACTGGAAAGTGGCGCAGACGGAGTTCTTGTAGCAGGATGTCGTCTTGGGGAATGCCATTACATCTTTGCCAATTACAATGCCAAACGCAGGCTGGAAGCTCTTAAAGATGTGCTCGAAGATGTAGGTATAGATCCCGCACGACTTAACATACAATGGATATCAGCTTCCGAAGGAGAGAGGTTCGGAAACTTCATTGAGGAATTCGTGGACCATCTGGAAAAAATAGGTCCCGTAGGTTCCGAGCTTCAGGAGGGAGCACAATGACCGAAGAAGGTCGGGAAGATTCCCTCTGTGTAGAAAAGGACATGGATATGGATGGATCCCATTTCATCTATCGTCAGATAAGCAATAAATCGGTAAAATTCCTTGATTATGATTATAAAAGATGTGTGGGCTGCGGAATATGTGTGGGACTCTGTCCCACCAAAGCCCTGGAACTCGGTCCCATGCAGGAGATATCCACAGGACTTGATGCACCACCTGTGATGATGGATCTTGAAAAATGCACATTCTGTTCCATGTGTGCTAACTTCTGCCCTGTTCATGCTTTTAAAATGACAGAGGAAGGTGATTTTCCGAAGGAGGAAGAATTCCCGGCATATGATTCCTATGTCAGGATGAACGAGAAATGCCTCCCATGTGCAATCTGTAAAGCCGCATGTCCCGAGGATGCAATAGAAGTTGAATTCACTTTTCCTAAAAAAGAGGAAATAGCACCATTCAGGGAAGACTCCGAAGGTGAGATCGAGATAGATACAGAGAAATGCAATTTCTGCGGCCTGTGTGCCGAATTCTGCGATGCTTTTCTTCTTGTGGAAAAGGAAGCTACACCCACAGATCCGCAGCCCTTTGAAATGTTACTGGTTGATGAGGATAAATGTGACTACTGCGTGCTCTGTCAGGATCTCTGCCCCGAAGATGCCATCAGAGTCACAGGTGAAAAGAGAGGAGAGGTTCCGGAAATCGAGGGTATTGTAACTGTGGACGATGAAAAATGCACACGTTGTACATGGTGTCAGGTCGTCTGTCCCTATGATGCTGTGGATATCAAAAAGCAGTTTGAAGGAGAACTCAGTCTTATTGAGACAAATGTTGATAAATGCGATCCACAGGGTTGCCATGGATGTTTCAATGTCTGCCCTTCACACCTGTGGTATGTTCCCGATGAAGGTGCTAAGATAGCTATAAAGGAAGATTACTGTACCTACTGCGGTGCATGCGTTAATGCCTGCCCTAAAGATGTGATGAAGGTCAGCCGCACAAAGGTTAACCACACTGAAATACCGGATTCTCCCTGGGCTCAGCAGTGGAAAGATGCCGTGGATTCCATGATCACCGGTAAGAGGAGGCATCCGGACACATCCAGAGCACTTGAGGTAGAAAAGGAAGAGAAGAAGGAACATGAAGAAGTGGAATTGCCGGAAGTTGACGGGTCACTGCTCAGGATGGCAAAGAAGCGTCTTGAAAAGGCAAAACCCCTGCTTGACAATGTCAGACTCAGGAAAATGCTGGAAAATGAAAATTCCAATGATATAAGAAAAGAGTTCCGTAAAAAAATGGACACGAACAAAGAAACCGAAGAACCGGAATAAGCAAACAATAACTTTATACATGCTTGTGCGTTTTCTTGTGTAATTACGATCATTCCAGTTATTCGATCATATCGGTGAGATTTTTCATGAGTGACAAATTCGATTACAGAGAACTTGGCCTTAAATGCGGACTTGAAATTCACCAGCAACTTGATTCAAAAGAAAAGCTTTTCTGCAGATGCCCCACAAAGATAAGGAATGCAGAAGAATCGAACTATGAATTTTTCCGCTACCTTCGCCCAACTGCCAGCGAGATGGGAGAAACCGACAGAGCTGCCCTTGAACAATCCAAGTTGAAGCGCAAATATGTTTACAAGGCATACGATACCACCTGCCTTGTGGAGAATGATGATGAGCCACCTACAGAAGTAAATAAAGAAGCTCTTGATATTGCTCTCAGTATTTCGAAATTGCTCAATATGGTTCCTGTGGACCAGGTCCATGTGATGCGCAAGATAGTGGTTGACGGCTCCAATACATCCGGTTTCCAGAGAACAGCTTTCCTGGGAAAAGATGGTCATCTTGACACATCCGAAGGAAAGGTTGGGGTTGGCGTGCTCTGTCTTGAGGAAGAAGCATGCCAGAAAATAGAGGATCAGGGAGACTCTATAGTATACTCCCTTGACCGTCTTGGTATTCCACTTGTAGAGATAGGCACGGATCCTGATATAATCTCACCGGCGCATGCAAAGGAAACAGCACAGCAGATAGGCATGCTGCTGCGTTCAACAGGAAAGGTGAAACGCGGACTCGGAACCATACGTCAGGACGTTAACATTTCCATTGCAAAAGGTGCTCGCGTAGAGCTCAAAGGTGTGCAGGCACTGGATATGATAGAGACCATCGTTGAGCGTGAGGTAGAGCGTCAGGTCAATCTGCTGGACATCAGGGATGAACTGCTTGAACGTAACGCTTCCGTATGCGATACTATCTTCGATGTTACCGGCCTGTTCAAAGAGACAAAGTCCAGGGTCATAAAGAAAAGCATCAAGAAAGGCAGGGTCTATGCTGTGCTGTTGAAGGGATTCAGCGGATTTGTTGGCAGAGATGTTCAGCCCGGAAGACGTCTTGGTACGGAATTTTCGGACCGGGCAAAGACATCAGGTGTCGGTGGAATATTCCACACAGATGAACTGCCGGCCTATGGTATAAGTGAAGAAGAAGTGAAGGCAATGCGTGCTGAGCTCAGTGCAGAAGAGAATGATGCAATTGTCATGGTCGCTGATAGGGAACTACGTGCCAGAAATGCAATGGAAAGCGTGGTTGTTCGCGCAAAGGAAGCCCTTGAAGGCGTTCCGGAGGAAACACGCAGAGCACTACCTGATGGAAATAACTCATACCTGAGACCGCTTCCGGGAGCTGCAAGAATGTATCCTGAGACCGATGTCCCCCAGGTTGATATAACGCCTGAATATTTCGAATCTATTGAGATGCCGGAACTTCTGACAGAGAGGGCAAAACGTTTTGAATCAGATTATGGACTTCACCGGGAACTTGCAGAGAAGATCGCTTATTCAACATACCTGCCCCTCTTCGAGGAGATCATGGAAATATATGATGATAACGAGAATATCAGCGCCACCCTTGTTGTGAGAACCCTTACAGGAACACTTCCGGAACTGAAACGTGACGGAGTAGAGATCGATAATCTTGAGGACAGACATTTCATAGACATTTGCGCCTTTATCGCCGAAGGTGGTGTTGCAAAAGAAGCCATTGACAGCCTGCTTAGAGCCATGTCAGAAGAACCTGGACTCTGTGCAAAGGATGCGGCTGAGAAAATGGGACTTGGAAGCCTTGACATGTCGGAAGTTGAAGATATAGTGGAAGGTGTTATCAAAGAGCGTCAGGACTTTGTGAAGGAAAAAGGCATGGCTGCCGTGGGTCCTCTTATGGGTGTTGTCATGAAGGAAGTTCGTGGAAAGGTTGACGGTAAAACCCTGAGTGATATATTAAAACAAAAGATTAATGAATATCTTATGTTATAATATATTTTTGATGTATTTAAATTATACTGTCCGGTCAGATAATCCAGAATACAGGAATTTTTTTCTGTATTCCAGCCTTGTTATTTTTATAGTACTATTCACACTCACTCTTTTTTGCACATCATGCACAGCAGCTGCTGTTTCTATAAATAGTGATATCAAACTGACCGATACTACCAATGCCAATCATCCTGCATGGAGCCCGGACGGAGAAAAAATCGTTTATGCTGCCAACCAGGCCATATGGATAATGAACAGTGACGGTTCGGAAAAAAAGAAACTATATGACGGAATGGCATGGGAAGGAGAACCAACTTTCAACGAAGATGGTACTAAGATCTATTTTGCAGCTGAAAGTAAAAAAGCATTCTCTGCACGTTATATCAGTATCCATTCAATGAATCCGGACGGCAGCGAGCAATTAAAGATCACAGAAACTGTAGATTCAAGAGAACCTTCCATAAGTCCTGACGGGAGCAGACTTGTCTATATCTCACGTGCTTCGGGTAACTACGATATATGGACTATGAAGCCTAACGGCTCGGATAAAGCAAGGATCACCGATGCCACAGATGACGAGAGTTCTCCTGCATGGAGCCCTGATGGGAACACTGTGGTATACTCGACAAGTGGAGACATTTTTACAATAGGTATCGATGCTCTAAGACCTGTCAGACTTACACATGACTCATATAATAACATAGAACCATCCTATAGTCCTGATGGAGAGATGATAGTATATGCATCCGATGTAGGTGGTGATTATGACCTTTGGGTACTCAAGGCAGACGGAAGTTCACATATTAAGATCACCAGTGACAGGTCCTCTGAAAGAGCACCTACATGGAGTCCTGACGGAAATAAGATCGCTTATGTATCCAACAGGGATGGTGAGTTCAACATCTGGGTAATGACGCTTGAAAGCAACGGGATAAAACTCGAAGATACAGAAGAGCCACCTGAAGTCAATGAGAAGGTGTCTGATAATGAGTATATTCTCAAATTGCGTGATTATGCCTCAAGCAAGCCCAGAGAGTTCATAGGTATAGTTCTTTTGGCGTCTTTCGGATCTGTAGTGCTCATTGTGGGATCCTTTTTGCGTAAGATATCATAATCTTATTTTCCGACAGAACTATCTGCAAAAAATAAAGAACTCATCGCAACGCTTATAGCCTATTCTTTACATGTATTCGCAGGTTCTTAAGATGAATGCAGTATTAGGATTAGAAGATGGGACTATCATAAAAGGCACTGGTTTCGGTGCCGAAGGTATCGTTTCCGGGGAGCTTGTTTTCACAACTCAGTATACTGGTTATGAGGAGGCACTTACAGACCCTTCATATAAAGGCCAGATCCTTATGTTCACTTATCCTCTCATCGGCAATTACGGTGTCAGTGACAACTGTATGGAGTCCGATGGTGTCAAGGCCGAAGGTCTTGTGGTCAGGGAGGCATGTCCCGAGCCATCCCACCACATTTCAAAGAAGACCATTTTTCAGCTCATGGAGGAGGAAGGTAAGCCCGGAATTGCTGGTGTGGATACACGTATGCTTACCATTAAGACCCGTGAACACGGAACAATGCGTGCAGCCCTTATCAACGGAAGTGATGACGGTGAAGAGGCAGTAAGACTGGCACGGGCACAAAAGAGCATTTCAGAGATAGATTATATATCTCAGGTAACCTGTCCGCAACCCTTTAAACTGGAAAGTCCAAGCAGAGATCCCAATAACCCTATCAATGTGGTCCTGGTAGACTGTGGCCGCAAGTTGAGTATTGAAAGGAGTCTGATGGCAAGGGGAATGGACGTTACTGTTGTACCTGGTAATGCATCGGTTTCAACTATTGAGTCCTATGACCCGGACCTTCTTTTCTTTTCAAATGGACCCGGAGACCCATTACAGGCCCAGGATGCTATCTCAGCGGTAAAACACTTCACAGGAGAAATGCCCATTGTAGGCATATGCCTGGGTCATCAGATCATCTCACTGGCAATGGGAGCGGAGACGTATAAAATGAAGTTCGGTCACAGAGGTGCAAATCAGCCTGTCAAGGACCTGGAGACAGGGATCGTCCATATTACTTCCCAGAACCATGGTTTTGCTGTGGATGGTGATTCCCTGGAAGAGGCTGAAGTGGATGTGACACAGTTCAATACCAATGATAAAACCATAGAAGGTGTTGAGCACAAATATCTGGACATTTTCAGTGTGCAGTACCACCCGGATGCTCATCCCGGACCCATGGATTCTGAAAAGCTGTTCTTTGACAGAGTTTTCAAACTCGCAGGAGGTAAAAAATAATGCCAAAACGAGAAGACATTAAGAAAGTACTCCTGATAGGTTCCGGACCTATTATGATAGGGCAGGCAGCAGAGTTCGATTTCTCAGGAAGTCAGGCTTGCAGGTCACTGAGGGAAGAGGGACTTGAAGTGGTGCTTGTGAACTCAAATCCCGCAACCATAATGACGGATCCGGAAATGGCGGATGCGGTCTATATCGAGCCACTTGAGGCCAGAGCCGTTGAAAAGATCATTGCCAAAGAAAGACCAGATGGTATAATTGCAGGTCTGGGAGGGCAGACAGGTCTTAATATTACCAGTGAACTTGCAGAAAGGGGCACACTTGAAAAATACGGAGTAAAACTTCTCGGAACCCCCCTGGATGCCATCACAAACACCGAAGACCGTGAACTTTTCAAACAGACAATGGAAAGGATCGGAGAAAAGGTAGCCCGCAGCAAGGCCATATCCACACTCAGGGAAGCAGAGGAACTTATAGATGAACTGGGACTTCCCCTTATCATCCGTCCGGCATACACTCTCGGCGGTGCAGGTGGCGGTATTGCCCATTCAAGGGAAGAGCTCCTTGAGATCACAGAGAGAGGACTTCGCCGCAGTCGTATCAGCCAGGTGCTTATCGAAGAAAGCGTACTCGGATGGAAGGAATTCGAGTATGAGGTCATGC
Source organism: Methanolobus sp. (assembly GCA_021767785.1). Taxonomy (GTDB): domain Archaea; phylum Halobacteriota; class Methanosarcinia; order Methanosarcinales; family Methanosarcinaceae; genus Methanolobus. Next base: position 9,640 of record JAASSR010000042.1, on the reverse strand, counting down.
GTGATAAAAATGACACCTGTATAGTTATATGTAACATGGAGAATCTGGACCCCATGGGCGTCCATACAGGTGAGTCCATTGTTGTGACACCATCCCAGACACTCAATGATGAAGAACACCAGATGCTGAGAACCGCAGCTATCAAGATCATCAGGTCATTCGGTATCGAAGGCGGATGTAACATCCAGTTTGCTGTCAAGGACGGCGATTACCGTGTTGTAGAAGTTAATCCGCGTGTATCCCGTTCTTCGGCCCTGGCATCAAAGGCAACAGGATATCCAATTGCAAGGGTAACAGCTAAGATATCAATAGGCATGGCACTGGACGAGATACAAAACGATGTCACAAAAAAGACACCTGCATCATTCGAGCCGACAATCGACTACATTGTTACCAAGATCCCAAGGTGGCCTTTCGATAAGTTCGTCACAGCCGACAAGACCCTTACGACCTCAATGAAGAGTACCGGAGAGGTAATGGCTATCGGACGTACCATAGAGCAGTCATTGCTGAAAGCCGTACGCTCCCTTGATATTGGTATGGACTTCGGAAGTGATGAGTGGTCCAATAACGAGATCAAGACATTGCTCAAGACGCCTACCAGTGAGCGCCTCTTTGTAATGTACCATGCACTTTGCAGCGGTTTTACAATCGAGGACATTTCAAAGCTCACAGGCATTGATATATTCTTCATCAGAAAAATGAAGAACATCGTTGATATGGAAGACATGATCAGGGAGGAAGCTTCCACTGGAAAGATATCAGACGAACTGATTATGGACGCAAAGCAGATAGGACTTACCGATGCACGTATTGCTGAACTTGCAGGTCAGACCCGGGAAGAGATCAATGACCAGAGGCGTAAAGCAGGCCTTATCCCCACATACAAAATGGTAGATACATGTGCTGCCGAATTTGCAGCAGCCACACCATATTATTATTCATGCTACGAACAGATGTGTGAAGCCGAACCATCGGACCGCAGGAAGATAGTCATACTTGGTTCCGGTCCGATACGTATAGGACAGGGAATAGAGTTCGATTACTGTACCGTACATGCGGTTGCGGCGATCCGTGAAGCTGGAATTGAGGCTCACATTATCAACAACAATCCAGAAACTGTTTCAACAGACTATGATACATCCGATAAACTCTTCTTCGAGCCTCTCACACTTGAAGATGTGATGAATGTCATAGACAAGGAAAATCCCGATGCAGTGCTGGTACAGTTCGGAGGACAGACATCGGTGAACCTTGCACTTCCTCTGGAGAAGGAACTTAAGAGACGCACTGATCTGAAGACGGTCATTCTCGGTACGTCACCCGAAGATATTGATGTCGCAGAGGATCGTGAAAAGTTCAACCTCAGAATGAACAAACTGGGAATCAATCAGCCGGATGCAGGTTATGCAACATCTCAGGACCAGGCGATCGAAATCGCAACAAGGATCGGGTTCCCTGTGCTGGTGCGGCCTTCATACGTGCTTGGTGGTCGTGCAATGGAGATCGTCTATGATCAGAACGACCTCGAGCGCTATATGCATGAAGCTGTTAAGGTTTCTCCCGAACATCCGATCCTCATCGATGACTTCCTTGAAGGAGCGGTGGAGATCGATGTTGATGCCGTATGTGACGGCAGGGACGTGCTTATCGGCGCGATCATGGAACACATTGAAGAAGCAGGTGTTCACTCAGGTGATTCTGCATGTGTGATCCCTCCTCAATCACTTTCAGAAGAGGTAATTGAAACGGTTCGTGACTATACCCGAAAGATCGCCCTTGCACTAAATGTAAAAGGCCTTGTTAACATACAGATGGCAAAGAGAGGAGATAAGATATATGTCCTCGAAGCAAACCCTCGTTCAAGCAGGACCATTCCGTTCGTATCCAAAGCAGTCGGACTGCCCCTTGCAAAGATCGCAGCACGTGTAATAATGGGTCAGAGTCTGGAAGAGCAGGGATATTCTACTGATAACGAGCCACAGGTGGAACATGTTTCCGTGAAGGAAGTTCTCCTGCCATTCGACAAGCTTCCGGGAGCAGACCCGGTGCTTGGTCCGGAAATGAAGAGTACAGGCGAAGTAATGGGTGTGGATTACGATTATGGCAGAGCCTTCTTCAAGGCACAGCTCAGTGCTGATAATCTGCTGCCACTTAACGGAAAGGTCTTCGTTTCAGTGAAGGATGAGGACAGAGACCAGCTGCTTGATGTTGCACGCAAACTTGTAAGTATGGGTATCGAACTACTCGGTACCAGAGGTACTGCTGATTTCCTTTCCGAACACGGCATCGAGATGGGAATTGTTAAAAAGGTACATGACGGCAGTCCCAATGTCATCGACATGATGCGCAGATATGAGGTTGCACTGGTCATCAACACTCCCAACGACAAGCTATCCCGCGAGGACAGTTCAAGGATACGCCGTGCAGCCGTTGATTTCAAGGTGCCTTATATTACCACCATCCAGGCAGCCATTGCAGCATCCGATGCAATTGTATCAATGAAGCAGGGCGAGGGAGAAGTTAAATCTATAAACGAATATCACAGGGAGACCCCGAAGGTCTCCTGATCTTAAGGATCAGATAGTATGACAAAGAAAGTAGTACTTGCTTATTCAGGCGGGCTTGACACCTCAGTGTGTATCCCGCTGCTCAAAGAAGAATATGGCTACGATGAGGTCATCACCGTGGCCGTGGATGTCGGACAGCCTTCTGAAGACGTAGAGCAGGCAGAAGAGAAAGCTCAGAAGATCAGTGACAAACATTTTACTCTTGATGTACGCGAGGAATTCGTCAATGATTACATATTCCCGCTTATAAAGGCAAATGGTGACTATGAAGGATATGTCATGGGAACATCCATTGCACGTCCGCTCATTGCCAAGAAGGTCGTGGAAATAGCCGAACAGGAAGGTGCTGTTGCACTTGCACACGGATGTACCGGAAAGGGCAACGACCAGCTTCGTTTTGAAGCGGTTTTCCGCCTGACCGATATGGAAGTAATCGCACCCATGAGAGATATGAACCTCACCCGTGAATGGGAGATCGAATATGCAAACAAGCACGGAATACCCATAGGTGTTACAAGTGCAAAGCCATGGAGTGTGGATGAGAATATCTGGAGTCGCAGTATCGAGGGCGGTAAACTGGAAGATCCGGGGTTCATCCCGCCGGAGGAGATATACCAGTGGACCGTCTCCCCTGAAGCTGCTCCTTCCGGACAGACCCTTGTCATCGGTTTTGAGAACGGTGTCCCTGTTTCCCTTAACGATAAGAGGATGACTGGTGTCGAGCTTATATTAAAGCTGAACGAGATAGCCGGCCATCACGGAGTTGGCAGGACAGATATGATCGAGGACCGTGTGCTTGGACTCAAGGCACGTGAGAACTATGAGCATCCTGCAGCCACAGTTCTGCTTACGGCTCACAGGGACCTTGAGAAACTGGTGCTCACAAGAGCTGAGCTGAAGTTCAAAAAAGGTGTGGACGAACAGTGGTCAGAACTCGCCTATCACGGTCTTGTTGACGAGCCACTCTACCATGACCTGAACGCATTTATAGACAGAACCCAAGAACGTGTCACCGGCACTGTAACCGTTAGGCTCCACAAGGGCAATGTAACCATACTTGCACGTACATCCCCGTATGCTCTTTACTCAGAGGAACTTGTTTCATTTGACAGTGAGACGATCGACCAGAAAGATGCCGAGGGTTTTGCCAAATACCACGGTTTCCAGGCAAGAATGTATAAGAAGGTTATTGAGAAGTAAACGATTCTAATGTATGCCTTAATGGCATACAATATTTTTACAATTTTTTGTTGATGTCAATAGTTTATCCACTTGGAATATTCATTTACAAAACATTCTATTATGTCATCCCGGGAGAGATCATTAATATCATATTCACTTATACTGCCGCTTCTAAGTATTATCTCCACCTTTGGAATACGTGGCTGATCCTCATCAGCATGCACAGGAAAAGCAAACTCACCTTTCTGATAGGCTCTGCCCCTTATCTCAAAATAGAATTCCTCTATCATTTCATCAGAAGTGTTATCCGCAGGAGCATAAACGGTCAGTGAAGCAGATATCAGGCCGGTATCATCGACATCTATTACGGCTTTTCTTCCGTATTTTTCTATCTCTTTTTTCAGATCATCATAAACAGGGAAAACAACATGTTTGAAAAAGTCCCGCATATTAAGCTCTGCAAATTTCTTATGTGTTTCTTCAGGAGTCCTGCTTCCCTCATCTTCCTGCTCTACCTGAAATATCTCTCTCAGTTTTCGTTTCCAGCTACTTATTTGTTTTACCCCCTAAAAGCTCGCCAACCATTTTTTTGGCTTTATTACCTGATGTATCTTCCGGTGATCTTTTTTCATTACCCGGAGTATCAATACCATCTGCTTCGGCTTTAAGTCCCTTGTAAATGCTGTAACACATCAGGATCAGGACAATACAGAAAGGTAAAGCAGTGGTAAGTGCAGCGGTTTGTAAGCCAACTAGGCCCCCGGTCAATAAAAGGACTGCTGCAACCGCACCCTGCAACAGGGACCAGAATAATCTGAGAGGTTTTGCAGGTTTCGGGTCGCCTCCTGAAGAGAGAATGGATATCACAAGAGATCCTGAATCAGAGGAAGTTACAAAAAATGTCATGACAACTATTGTTGCAAGAGCCGAACTGAGCAGAGAACCTGGTAATTCATCCAGCAGGACATAGAGAGCTGTAGGGATACTGGTCTCCACTGCCTGAACAATTCCTCCGTTCCCGAATATCTCCATATATATTGCCGTGTTCCCGAAAACGATGATCCATATGAAGGTTACCAGTACAGGAGCTATCAGCACTCCGCGAATAAATTCTCTTATAGTACGTCCCCGGGATATACGGGCAATGAACATTCCCACAAAAGGAGACCAGGATATCCACCATCCCCAGTAGAACATGGTCCACATCTTCTGCCATTCAATACCTGTAAAGGCATCGGTCTGGAATGTAAGGAAAACAATATGCTGCAGGTAATAACCTATGCTCTGCACATAAGAGCTCAAAAGAAAGACAGAGGGTCCCATCACAAAGACAAAGATAACAAGTATCAGTCCCAGAAAAATGTTCATCTGACTCAATATGCGTATTCCGCGGTTCAGTCCCGACATTACTGAAGTTGTGGCTGCAAGTGTTATGAACGCGATGAGAATGATCTGATTATTCACTGATACTGACATCAGACCAAGATAGTCCATACCAGAATTGATCTGCATAACACCCAGACCAAGTGAAGTGGCAACACCGAAAAGTGTGCCGAAGATAGCCAGCACTTCGACTATATTGCCGCGTATTCCGTATATCCTGTCACCGAATATAGGGTAAAGTGTGGATCGAATGGTAAGTGGCATATCATGCCTGTAGGAAAAATATGCAAGAGAAAGACCTACGATGATATAGATCGCCCATGCATGGAGTCCCCAGTGGAAAAAGGTGAGATTCATGGCTTCGATCGCTGCTTCGATGGTTCCCGGTGAGGCATCCCTGGGAGACGCAAGATGGATTATTGGCTCGGCAACACTGTAAAAAAGCAGACCTATTCCCATTCCCGCACTGAAAAGCATTGCAAACCAGGTAGTATCCCTGTATTCAGGTCTGTCAGAGCTTCTTCCCAGCCGTATCTTACCATAGGGACTGAAATAAAGCCAGATAACAAATAACAGGAAAAAAGCCACTGACAGAATATAGAACCATCCGAAATTGCCAACTATAAGATCCTGCACAGTTGTGAATGCTGAGGTTAGCTTTTCAGTAAAAAGAACTCCTGTAAGTACAAAGAATAGCACCAGAGCTGACGATACGGAAAATACATGTAAGTTAACCTTGAAAGCGGGTTTTCTGTCCATTAAATCGGTCCTCAGGTTTGAGATAATAATGGCAGAGAACAAAATACAAAAATGTATCGATATTTTAATCCAATAATACACTATAGATATTTATATTAAGTCCTGCAAAAGTTTCCTTTTGCTGATTATAGTACTACCAAAATGAGATCAAACGGTTTTAACTATCTGGTTTTTACTCTCGTTTCCGGCATCAGTGAATATATCCCGTGAAACAGATACCGTCGCAGATTCTGTCGGCCAGCCTCTCATAATAGTATCTCTGAAATCGGCATATGATTTGCTGATCAAATCCTGGTTGCCCTCTACCTCAAGAACATTCAACTGGAATATGTCAGCAAATTCTTGTATTTGTTTATGATAAGCTTCAGTATATTGTGAACCGGTGTTTATCTTCACGACACTTTCATAGCCCATGGAATCCAGAACGAATTTAGCCATTTCAATATCTTCAGCATTTTCAATGAAACCGCTGTGTTTGAACATCTCCTGCCAGTTCTGAACCCACATAGGAGTCATTACGATGGTGCTCTTTCTTTTAAAACCGGATACCATCTTCAAAAAGGATTTTCTTCCGCCAACTACCGCACCGATACAGTCATCAACGATCTTTCCTTCATTATCTTTCAGAATTGAAATCGGACATGAGAGTTGTTCCAGATCCTTTTCTATTTTCCTGAGTACGTTGCCGCAAAGACCATAGAATAAAAATATCCCATCGGAGAATTCGGAGATCTCTTTTACATTCCTGTAAACCTGCTCTCTCAGGTAGCGGGGCTCTCCATGTAATGAAAGACCAAGGATATTGATAGTAACAACATAGCCAGCGGTATCTGTTGTGCCGTATACCTTTGAAGCGTCATCGAAAGACATGATGCTGTAAGAAAGACCGCACTTTGTCAGCTTCTCTGTTATGCCGGAGCACTCGTCATTCTCAATAACAACTATTTCATCAATTTTCGGATCATTACATAGCGTATAAATGATCTCGTCCTCGAACATCCGGCATCCTGTTATGTTGATCACTGGCATCTTTGGTCCTCTATGACATGAATTGCAGATCGGAGCCTTTGACATTGGTGATACCATTTGTTTTATCGGCACTGTTATTATTTACAAAACATGTGACTTTATAGATATTGTTGATAATATCGATGGCTTTGATTATTTTTGCTTTATTGATTATTGCATATAAGTATACTGTTAACGCAGTGAACTGTGAAATATAATATACTGGAAAAGCTAATAAAAATAAGAACTTCAAAATAGGGGGTGATCTTCAGCTGAGCCTGATCTATCAAACTACAGCATATTCTGCATCGAATCCATCTATGTAAGTCCTGCCGGGATCGAACTCAAGTATGAAATTACTGCCTGTGGATGGCGTTATATTATAGAGGTAAACTTCTGAATCATTGTCAGGATACCAGTCAATTATAACATCACCATCTACATTGAAATATGTGGAAGAGAGATCTGAAGGCAGGTAGTAGGATAGTGTGGATTCCAGATTATCTGCCTTATTTATGTAAATATCCGTTATATCTCCGGTATCCACAAGGACACCTTCAAGATAGAAATCAACATTGAAATCATATGTAGTGATCTGCCTGGATGCACCGGATATACCTATATATGATTCACCGGATGTTTGCTGACCGTTCATGAGGAGCATTACATTTTTGTTATTGCCAATATTGGTTTTGACCCCATCAATGGTTATGAAACTGCCGCCACCACCTGTTCTGAACTTCAGGTAATCTCCATCTTCAATAAATCCGCCTTTCTCGTTCTTCTGAAGACGCATATTCGTTCCGGCAACTGATGCCGGGCTCTGCTCTGTTACTGTCCATGTCCATGTCAGTGAATCAGTAAGTGAAGGATCTATCGTGTTTCCTGCCACCATTGTCACTGTATATGTACCTTCAGCCGGGGTGGTGTTAGTATAGGAAGGACTGGTGCCATTGGACCATGCAAGATGCTGTCCGTCCAGCAGGAACTCGTTAATAGATGACTGACTGCTGGTTGCACTGAATGTTACCGTATCAGATGTAGTGCTTTCATAAGGTGTCAATGGGTTCTGTCCTGAAAGTACCGGAGCTGTCGGAGTTGTACCATTTCCGCCACCTCCGCCAACCACATTATGGGTGTCACCAAGCAGGGTACCACTCTTGATCACAAGATTGGAATCGGTGGTCAGCATAATAAGGGCGATATTGTCATCTTCAACTATGTCCTGAGACCACAGTTCAGACGTATTGATCATGATAGTCTCACCCAGATCCCATATACTATTTCCTTTTATCTGCTCCAGATCATCGGGGGACAGGGCTCTTCTTGTCTCATTAATATCCAGCAGGACCCTTGTATTTGAAAGATCGATCCTTTCACCACCGATGTGACGCAGGTAAACTGTGTCAGAATCCACATCCACCCAGCCCTGGATGTCCGCATGCACCCGTTCCTGAGGTTCTGCATATGAGAATATGGACACAGCTATGACAGAGAACGCAAGCACTGCAATTGCTGTCAGTAATATTTCTCCTATTACTTCGGAGACAGCTTCTGTGTTGTTCAGGAACCGGGACAGATCAGTCATGTGATTTCTTTAGTTAGTTTTTAATTAGTATTATACTGCATAATATATAATATACATGGTATTTTTTAAGAAAATATAATCTGATCTAAGGGGAAAAGTATGAGCAAAACCAGATCTTGTTGCAATAGCTGTCAATTTCCGGAGAACCATTTCCATATCTTCTTTGCTTCCCGGTCATCAACATTATCCACATGAAATGTCTTTCCTGACGGAGATGATAACACTGATGTACTTATATTGCTCAGATCACTTCTTCGCTGGAAAGGATTGGAACCGGATTCCAGAGACTGAATATGGTTGTTCATCATAAGAACGATATATCGGTTTATGTTACGAAAACGGAAGGTCAGTTGCTTATCATCTGTGGATGTAGCTCCTGTCCTGTAGCGTGAAAGTCCCAGCATGAACGCAGGTAACAATAAAAGCAATGCCATCCAGCCGTATGGTAACAATTGCAGGGGCAGAATAATTATAATTGCAATTCCAACTGTGCGGAAAAGATAACGTTTCCTGGCTCTTCTGGGTACTGATGTCATGGATGCGGGTATTTTGTACTCCGGTAATATTCTTTCCAGAAAGGTTGTCAGTTCCTTTTTATGCAAAAGAGGACAGATAATGGTCACATATTCCTGATCCTGAAGGCCTCCGCCTGCAACCTCTGAATTGATCGCACACAGACCAAAGGGCTGTCTGAACAATCCTTCCTGTATTGACAGGGCCTGTATCCTGTTGATCTTCAAAGTGAATTCCTTCTGCTCTATCAGTCCCCATGAGATCTTGAGATATTCATGCTGCCTGCGTATGGTAAAGTTTGCATATTTTACCACGTACGCAAGAACTGACACAAGCCATGAAAGTAGCAGCAATGACAGTACTATTATTACGATCAAAAGTATGTCAGTGCTGCTTTCAGGTATCAGTTTTTCTATAAGAAGATCAGTGATCTCTTCCGGAATGTAAGGATAGAACTGAGAAAACGCAGCTGCTATAAAGGAAAATAACAGCATGAACCTTCCGGAAGTTGCCCCTGCCAGGAATATCTCCCTCATAGGTAAAACATAGCTGGCTGTTATTCCATATTCGGTGTCATGTTCTGATCCTGTACCAGATATACCTTCTGTAGTTTCCTCATCAGTTGCATGAGATTTGC
>JAASSR010000120.1 GCA_021767785.1 Methanolobus sp. | reverse complement strand
TCAATCATTTTAAAACTCCTTTGCATAATATTGGAAACTCAAATCCATATAATCAAATAATCTGTAATTACTTAAATATTATTATTAACCGTTTCTATGGAATTTAATAAAAACATATATATTGAATTAAACTTAATGTTCAATCATGGAAAAAGCAAAGGAATTAACACATCTGGTGCCTGTGGGATTTACATCAAACAAGCTTATAGCAAGCCTGAGGCAATTCCCTGTCCACAAAATAATAATTCTTACACATAAAGGTGATGCAGAACAAAATAAAGTTCAATCTGCAGTAAATGATATCAAAAAAGCTTTCACTGGGGTTAAAATCCAGAACAGGGTAGTTCCAAGAGAAAACGTACTTGACTCATCCCTTCAAATCCTGGATATCGCTGAAGAAGAGATAAGATCAGGAAGTACGGTCAAGATCAATGTATCAGGAGGTCTCCGCAACATTGGAATTTCTGCATACATAGTTTCACTTGTTAGTAATATCTCAATATATACTGACATTCCTGAACACGATGACAATGAGATATATCATTTAAAAGGCATCCTGGACATCCCACTATTTCCAATAAAAGACCTTGCAAGAGAACAACTAAGCATACTTGAAAAGGTGGAAGATGGAGTAGACTCCGTTGATATTCTTATTTCCAGATTAAAACCAGAACTTGAAAAAGGAACAACTGAATTTGGTAATGAACGATCACGTCTCAGTCACCATATCAGAAAACTGAACAACACAGGATTCATTGAAACTGAAAAGATCAGTAAGAATCTTGTAATCAGGAAAAGTAAGTTGGGAGAGATCTATATGAAAGGTAAAGAAATCAAAAATTATGGGCAAAAATGAAGGGATGTAAGTTTCTTATAGTGTATTTTGTACAAAGGGGTTATTATCATCTTTTCCCATCTTTCATTTGATTTATCAAATCTATAGCAAATTCAATTGTATTTTCCTTGATACCTGACATCATAATTGGTTCAACACGTTTCAAATCTCCTTTTTTGTTATAATGTATAATATTGAGTTCCCCAAAAGTCATCTGGATATACTTCATCTAATTTCCAATTCTCTACTCCCCGTATATAAAGGTTGGAATAAGGTCCACCATTATTCCATTCACCGTCATAATGATGATTCATCCAGCCTATACAGTATTTAATAACCTTTTCCTTATCTGAAGAAAACATAATGATTTCCTCCTGTACAATGAATCCTTTTTGATCACATTTAAAATATTAAGCTTCCCATGATTCTCCATTTTTCTGAATTTCAACAGAACATAATCTATTGTTATGAGTTCAGTCGATAAACTAAACGCATGATTCAAAATGTAAACTCCAATTAGTCACATTATCAAATTCAATATAAGGATTCTTTTTCCTCAATTTTGTAATTGGCTTCATATAGTGTCAACTTCCTAAATGGATTTAAGACTGCACAAGACCATCAAAAAGGTCTTCCCTTTCAGTATGGATAGGGATTAATATCTCTGGACCTATCTCCCGGATCATCTCCCGTATTTCATCACCACTGGCATGACCGGATGCATGTGTACTTTCATGCCTTATTGCAAAATGCCTGATCCAGTTCTGTTTTCTTTCTTCATCAATCTCCATTTCATCGCAGAATGGGTCGCATGATGATTTGATCCAGAGAGCATTTAAAGGTTTGATATCTGCCAGCTGTCCTATTTCCCACATGCTCATAGAAACAACATATTTCTCGGGAGATTCGTTGAGATCTTTACAGGTAACCGAATTCCATCGATAGATATAATCACGCTCCCATTTTGCGTAATCTTTATCAATCTCACCCTCAGGAACGTTGACTTTGCTGATCAATCCCCATCTTTTTTTTGGAACAAGTATCTTCACTTCATCCAGGCAAAATGGACAATATGTACCCAGATTCTCTATAAGATATGCAAGCTTCATGGGAACCACAAAATTCCTTCCATTTTCCTTTGCAGCAGTGAAGATGCTGTTGGTTCTGTCAATATCTCTGATTGGATGCTCAACCAGGACCATACCATCTGATTGGGAGATCAGTTCACTTATCTTAGCCCTGACATCTGATTCGCTATCTCTTTCATTACTGTCAATGCGGGTTCCTTCACACAGCATCCATTTTGGTTTGGCTTTGCATGCTTTCTCCACGAACCTTCTGCTGAGATGTCCGTCGGAGCCATGAAACCTTAAATCACCTGTATAGACAATATTGCCTTCATCAGTGTATATGATAAATCCACATGAACCGGGCAGAGAGTGATCCACAGGAATCATTTCCACTTCAAAACTTCCGACGGATATTCTTTTGTTTTCTTCCATTGTTTGGAAGTCCCTTTTGTGAATATATTCTTTATGATATGAGCGCTTTATTCTGGTAAAACCCTTCTTAGTTCTAGTGAACCTGAACGTCTCACATGCATCAATAAGATCTGAAAAAGTATTGCTCCCTGTTTTTTGCAGGCATTCAAGTATTATTCTGGTAGAATCTGTACAATATATCGGGATATCCCACCTTAAAAAATGAATGTACTGTGCATGGTCTGCATGGGCATGTGAAATAAACACTGCATCAATTGATCTTTCCTCTACATCCCTTCCCATGTGTTCAAGATAATCTTCCCTGTAAATACCTTTCATATCCGGAAGCAATCCGAACTCAAAGAAGTCACCAAGACCTGAACATTTCCTGGGATTAAGAAATTCCGAAAAGAACAGGCCATTCTGTTTAAAGCTCATTCCAAAATCCAGAAATATACTGGTTCCTTTATGCTCAACCAGTATCTTATTACCGCCAATCTCTCCATCTCCACCCAGAACTTTGATTGATACCATCATTCCACCATTATAATCTGATCTTTTCTTGACCTATACCTTTGATATTGAAAATATCCCGTATATTATTTAGAATATAGTCTGCCTTGGCTTTGCATTTGCAGTCTTCGTTCATGTTACGATCGCCATAAAGGGCATGTGCAGTAAGCATACCTGCTTTCTTTGCAGGTTCAATGTCTCTGTGAAGACTGTCTCCTACAAAAAGAACTTCTTCAGCCCTGAGACCTGTTATGGACAAGGAAGAATGAAAAATCTCTATGTCCGGTTTGCTGGATTTTGCCACATCAGAAGTGATGATATGATCGAACATCTCTAACAAACTAAGTTTTTCAAGTCGGCTATAGGCATTTGCATGACTGGCATCTGTAACAATGAACAAGCCGATCTTTTGCTCTCTTAAAAGTGTAAGTGTCTCAAGAACATGAGGATAGAGCTTGATAGTATCGATCTTTGTTTCGTGGTATATCTTACAGCAACATTCAAATATAGATTCATTATAGACTTTTAGATCCTTCAGATAATCGCCTATATTCTCAGGACTTTCAAAGCCATGTTCAGCCCTTAAAAAATACATCAGCAATTCTTCAGCATTCCCTTTGCCAAGATGGTCCACAATAGCGTTGCAAGATGCTATCTTAGCCTCCACAAGATCAAAGAGCGTGTTGTCCATATCAAACATTATACCTTTTATTTTGCGATCTTCAGTTCCATCAGTCTTCTGCATATTTCAAGTTCCCGTGTAAAAGTCTCAAAAAGTTTCCTGTCCTGGAACATCAATTTCAGGTAATCGTCATCCCTACCCTTGTGTCCGAACTCCCCACATATAACCACTGAATTGCATTTAATGAACCCGTTTACAATTGCAAACCAGTAGATCAGTTTTACAAGTTTGTCAGAACTGCATTCTCTTGCATCCAGATTAGAAGGATAAGTAAAATGGAAATAAACAGGTCCTTTTCCTTCGCATAGATTAGAAGCATTTGTATCGGCTGTGAGAAATACAGGGTATGCATAATTATTATGTGCATCGAACTCACGTATTGTATTGACAATTATTCTGTCATTTTTCTCACTGTGGCTTGTTGAAGGTAATTCAGCTTTTATCTCGTGGATGTTTTCTCTTATATGGTGATACTCCTTCATTGCCACATACGCAGCCTTCCTTGCTCTTTTCATTTTCCTGTTTTCAAGATTCTCAAGAAGCTCCGCATGGTAGTGAGAGCATTCCTGCATTTCATGGATATGATAAGGTCTGTACTTGTAATTGACAGAACTCTCAATCTCGTTGTAGACAGTATCGACCACAAGATAACGAGGATTCTTAATGTAACCTGCTTTTGAAGGGAATCCATGATACAACATATTTGTATCAAGTGCGAGATAGACTACCTTGTCCAGTTTCCCGTATACCTTTAGCATGTCTTTGAAATCATCAATATTGTCATACTGAACTATCTCGCTCAAAAGCATACAATACCCGATATCACTGAATGATGGAAATTCTTCGACATATGTTCCATAATGTGCATATAGTTCCTTAAAATCATCCTCATCTGAAAGGACACGTAATCTGTATCCGTCACCAGAGATCCGGGCCTGTATCAGTTTTAGATCGAACAAAGGATAATCAACCACCACTGGCTGGTCACCAAAAAGGTTTAGCAGTATCTGCAATTCATCTCTCTGTATGACCACACTGTTCTCAACCAGTTCATCATCCATTCATAGCCCTCACTACCTGCTCTTTGAAGTCGTTCAACTGTTGTATCTGATAAGGAATCATCATGTAAGGTCTGGGAACTGTTTCCTTAACTGAGAGATAGAAAATATGATCTACATCTGAAAGTTTGATAGGCAGAAGTGTTCCTGCAACCAGTGTTTTCTTACCAGGAGTGATATCAACAGCTATTTGGTCACCTTCATTTTTTCTGGTCTTGATCAGATTATTGATCAACTGTACTGTCTTTACAAAATCATCATCTGAATCAAGATCACATGAACATTCAGAGATAACTTCATATCTGATTGAAGGTGATATGCCGAATTCCTCTGATAATATTTCCAGACCAGTGACTGTGGTAGTTATTTCTTTTAGAAGTAATTCACTGGCCTTGCCTTCTGCAAAAAGAACTATTTCATCCGGGAAAAATTCCTTCTTGCGTAAGACTGCATGATATGAGTTCAGAACTGCCCATATCGAGCGTCCCAGCATGGTTATATAGACTTTCTTTTGATAATTACCATTCATAATACCACTTTAGATATTATTCACCCACAGAAACTTCGTTTTCATATCTTCAATAATAATTTCTTGTGAACTTTTATTTATTATTAATTTCACCCAAATGCCTCCATCAAACAGCAAAATAAATGTAATTGTTATTATATTAATTCTTGTAATA
>JAASSR010000119.1 GCA_021767785.1 Methanolobus sp. | reverse complement strand
TTTATACCTATCCCTGTATCTGAGACGGATATGAGGATATTTCCATTATCTTCTTTTGCAGATATTAAAATACTACCACCCTCATATGTGAACTTCAGAGAATTTTCCACCAGATTGTAGAGTATCTCTGTTACCTTGTTCGCATCTGCAATCATATCCGGAAGATCAGGGTCTAGCTCAGTCTTAACAAGTATATTCTTCTTTGATGCCAGTGGTCTTGTTCTGTTCATAACTATGGATATTATGTATTCTGGATTGAAACTTTCAAATCTCAGATCCATTTCCCCTGATAACTATTAAATGTGTTCACAAATAAGTTTTTGCTTCAGTTACAGATATTTTAATATTTATTTAAATTTCTAGTCATGTTTTATAGAGAGCATCCACAGAATCCAATGAATAATGTAATAAAGAAAGATAACCTTTAAGATATGCAAAACTTTACTATTCTGTGCCGAGGTGACAGAGTGGCTAATGTGACCGCCTGCAGAGCGGTTTTCCGGGAGTTCGAATCTCTCCCTCGGCATTTTTCATATAAAGGAGTTCTAACGTGACACTGAAAGTATACAACACTTTGACAAGGGAGACAGAGGAGTTTATTCCGCTTCAGGGGAAAACGGTTAATATGTATGTCTGCGGACCAACCGTATACGACCATTGTCACCTCGGCCATGCAAGGAGTTATATTTCCTTTGATGTCATCAGAAGTTATCTCGTTTACCGCGGATACGATGTTAATTATATTTCCAACATAACCGATGTTGATGACAAAGTAATAGAAAGAGCAAAAGAACTGGAGGAAGATCCTTTTGTTCTTTCTGCAAAGTTCACGGAGTCCTTCAAGAATGATATGAAACTCCTTGGGGTGAAAGCTCCGGATGTGCAGCCAAAAGTAACTGAGCACATTTCGGATATTATCAGATCAATTGAAACTCTGATCAACAATGGAACCGCTTATGTGACCGAAAAAGGGAATGTTTACTACGACCTTAAAAGATCAGAGGAAAAAATAGGCGTTCTCAGTCACCAGACAGTTGAGGGGCTTCTTGAAGGATCTGGCAGCAGGGTCTATGTGGAAGACGACAAAAAATACCAGCTGGATTTTGTTCTCTGGAAATCTTCAGCAGAGAATGAGCCGGGATGGAACAGTCCCTGGGGCAGAGGTCGACCCGGGTGGCATATTGAATGCTCTGTAATGTCAATGAAATACGGTTCTGAACAACTTGACATCCACGGAGGTGGGATGGATCTCATCTTCCCGCATCATGAAGCTGAGATACATCAGTCTGAAAGTTGCAGCGGAAAGCATCCTTTCAGCAAATACTGGATGCACAACGGATTCCTGACAATTGAAAGAGAAAAGATGTCAAAATCACTTGGCAATTTCTTCACCATAAAAGAAGTTCTAGAAAAATTCCCGGCCGGAACAATAAGGTTCTTTATAGTATATACACATTACAGAACTACCATCGACTTCAGTGAAAAAGCACTTGAAGAAGCAGGTAGAGCAAGGCAGAGACTGTTAAATACGATAACTAATGTAGAACACGCACTCAGAGAAACTCCTGATAATGAAAATGTAACAGACTCCGGAATAAAAGAGTTGATAGATGAGACCAGAGATGCGTTTATCCTTTCCATGGATGAGGATTTCAATACAAGGGAAGCCATAGGCAAGCTCTTTGTGTTCGGCCGCAGGATCAATTCCTTAATTACAAACAAAAAACCTGCTCGTTCTGAACTTAAATATGTTCTGGATTTCTATTCAGAGATCAACGATATTCTCAGGATTTTTGATTTTGATGAAAACCCGGATGCAGAAAAAGAATCAAAAGGACTCTCTGAAGAGAGAATAATGGAAATGATCAATCTGCGGGAAAAAGCCCGAAGGGAAAAAGACTGGGCAAAAGCTGATGCTATCCGCGATGAGCTAAATGAAAATGGCATCATAATTGAGGATAGTAAAGAAGGAGTCCGGTGGAAACGGATATAATTATGCAGCTTCGATGGCCAGTAAACCATATTCCAAAACTCAAATCCTGATTTAATCCATCGGAGACTCATATATGCGATAGTAAAAAATATTATCAGAATCTACTTCTTTACGGATAACTTCGGTTTCCATACTTTTAATAAGGCGGATAATATCTTCATAGGCTTTGGACATTTCATTCAGCTTGAATTCCTGTGATATTTTAAGTAATAGCGACAGATTATCAAGCAGTTCATCGGATTCGATCTGAACCATTTTCTACTCCTTTTCTGTATCTTTATTTCATTGACTTCTTAATTTCTCAAATTAGACTTTGGTATTTACAGGTGAACCGATACTTGTAATTTAACTAAGGAGAAGAGAAGTTGGCTCATGCAAACAATTCATTTAACTTTTTCACGGCATCCGGTGCATTCTTGGCGTAAATATCTGCGCCGATAATGTCAGCCCATTCCTGGGTGACAGGTGCACCACCGACCATGGTTTTAAGATTTTCACGTAAACCTGCTTCCCTTAATTCATTCTCTATTCTCCCCTGGTTGACCATTGTAATTGTCATAAGTGCAGACGAAGCTACCACATCCGCTTTGACCTTCACTGCCATCTGAACATAGGTTTTGATGGGCACGTCCCTTCCAAGATCCAGAACATTGTATCCGGCCATCCTTAGCATTGTAGCCACGATATCCTTTCCAATAGAATGGATGTCTCCTTCTATAGTACCAATGACAATCGTAGCCCTGAACTTTGTTTCAACATTGTTCCTTACTATTCCCGGAGTCAGTATATCCATAGCAGCTTCCATTGCATGAGATGCTGCAATTACATGTGGCAGGAACAGTATACCTTTTGCAAACTTTTCCCCTATATCGTTCATTGCTACTGTGAACCCTTTCTCAACAATCTCCACGGGGTCAATACCTGCATTGAGAACTTCTCCAGCAACTGCTTTTGCTGCTTTATCATCAAATTCCATTATAGCTTCTTTTGCTTTCTCAATAATCCCTTGTTTATCAACCATTTAAATTCCTTTAGATGTGAAAACCACAATCCTTGCTGACGATATCGGACACGTATATAGCCTATGAGATTATGATTAAGTGAAACTATATATCATAAACTGAATGAAAAGTATCTGTTGTATCTGAATATATAAAAGACAGTGAAATATGTGGATTTACTGTAATTATTATACTGTAGTTGTAATATTACAATGATGGAGTTCGGTGGAGACGGAACAGGATTCTAAAGTTAAAACATAATAAACCTATCATTGAATAACATTTTAACCATATAAAAGAAAACAATAAAATTATAAAGAAATGCAGGATTACCTGATCAGCTAATAAATAATGACCATAAAAATAAAAAAAACTTATGTCATTAGTTTTACTGCAATGCGCGCGGCATCCGCTGCATTCTTTGCCGTGGCATCTGCACCAATCTCCTGTATCCATCTTTCTGAAACAGGTGCGCCACCAAACATTACTTTCACTGATTTTCGCAGTCCTTCTTTTTCAAGAGCTTCCATGGTGTCCTTCTGACCCTGCATTGATGTTGTCATTAGCGCAGAACCGGCAATGAGTACCGTATCATCATTGAATTTTTTAATTTCACCTATAATTATCTCATTTGATACATCTGTACCAAGATCAACTACATTAAAACCATTTACACTTAACATTATTGAAACAAGTCTATGCCCTATTTCATGTATATCTCCTTCCTGAACAAAAGTGATAGCATTTCCAATTTTTTCGCCTGCTTTATCTTTTTCGAGTTCAGGTGTGAGAATCTCCATTGCAGCATCCATGGCTTTCGCAGACATCATAATATGAGGAAGATAAAGTTCTCCTAACTCATACTTATCACCAACAATCTTCATACCTACAGAAAGACCTCCGTTAATAGCATCAAAAGCACTGATACCTGTCTCAAGAGCTTCTTCTGCAGCTTCTGCACAACCCTTGATATCCTGAGTTACAATTGTATCCCTGAGTTTGTTCAAGATTTCCTGGTTTGACATATTTAATCACCTTACAATTTTTGTTCAAAATAAAATAATAAAGAGACAAATATCATTAATTCATTCATATTTGCCATACTTTTCAGCGGCATCCAGCATGGCCATAACTTTAATAGGCGCAGCGTTTACAGGGAATTCACATCCTGGAGCAAGTATAAATCCAGATGGTGAGTTCATGCCTTCTTCTATGGTCTTTCTGCATATTTCCAACAATTCTTCATATGAACTTGACAGGAAGAGCGGTGGATTTATGTTACCGCAAACCACATCATGGTCACCAAAAGCTGTGATCTGGTCTTTGATAGGAGTTTCAGGACCAAATAGCCAGACGTATTTTCCGGACCATCCCATTTCATTCCTTAATTTCACATAATGTTGAATGTTCTTGTTTTGATCAGAACAGGGGTGCATAAGTACAGAATTGATTCCCAGTTCTTTCAAATGCGAATGAATTCTTTTCATGTAAGGATATGCAAATTCAGCGAACATTTCAGCTGAGATCATAGTATTTGATTCAGATGGACCTCCATCGAAAGGAAGCATGTTTTCAGCACCATACTTATCTGCAAAATAGTCTATTGCATTGATAAACATATCACATACTTTACCAAGTAGTAAATGTGCAGCCTTAGGATCCATGATAAGCCAGCTTATAAATTCAGATGTATTTGCAACAACAGATGCTGCTGTAAAAGTACTTCCTACCTGAACAGAAACCGGCATGCCAAGTTCAGCACATCTGGAAGCCAGTTTATCTGCTTGTTTATAAGCACCCGGCAATTCATTTTCGAAATCAGGAACCTCGAGTTTCTCTATATCCTCTATATCATTCACAGGATGCTTCTTGACAAAAGGTGCACCCTGGCCTTTTCCATATGGGTACTCAATCTCTCCTCCAAATTCAAAAGCTCCCATTGAAGCATATCCATACATAGGGGTCTGCTCATAACCATGCAATCGCATTGAAGCAAATTGAGCTTCAAAACACTTGTCGCCATCTGCATAGAAATCACCGAGAGATATGCCTGTGATTTGCGAAGAGTAACCAAGTACAAAAGGAACCACTGGCACTCTGTCAGGCTTTTGTCCTGACATAACAGCCATCATTCTCTCAGGCGGTGTCATTCTTTGTGTCATAAATCCTCTCCTCCAATTTATCTGATTAGCCATTGTCTATTGTTCGCCTTGTCGTTGCTATTCATTTCAAGGACAAAACCATTTTTACTGTTTAACAGAGATCATTATAGCCATTTTTATGATCTCTTTTTTGTCCACATGAAAGTGTCTTCAAAATTCAGTATATAAGA
>JAASSR010000041.1 GCA_021767785.1 Methanolobus sp. | reverse complement strand
CCACCTGCATAGGCACAACCACGGTTTGTCATTATACCGGGTATAGTCTTGGCGTTAGCTTCGATGTGATTTTCTGAACAGGAATCCTTCACTGTAAAATGTTGCCTTCTGTCCCTGGCCACTTTCTCAGGATAGATCTTCATCATATCCTCGATGATATTCTGTGGCTTGTCGATCTCAGAACTCATAATTGTTCCCTCCCTACAGTGATTTCTCCTTCTTCTCCGGTCCTTATCCTGACCGCTTCAGGTATATCTGTCACAAAGATCTTTCCATCTCCTGTGTGTCCGGTCTGATTGATGTTGATAATTCGCTGAATTACTTTGTCAGTTGCCTTATCATCAACGACTATTGTGAACATACGCTTTGGAACAAAAGGTATGCAGTTCTTTGAAGTAACTCCTTCCTGTTCTGGAAGTGGCGGGTCAAATTCATAGCACAGACCCTTCTGCTTTCCTCTTCCCATCACTTTTTCTACGGTAAATGAGGGATATCCGCAATCAGAAAGTGCATCAAGGGTCTTGTGCACCTTGTTCATGCGGATAATTGCCGTTATTTCCTTCATCTGAAAGTCCCCGTCGGATTTAAAGTCCGCATTCGCCTGTACGGATTGTGTATGCACTTTCTACCGGATTTACGAAGATCTTACCGTCTCCGTACTTTCCTGTATGAGCTGAACTCTTGATCACATCAACGATCTTTGATTTATCCTCGTCCCCAACTACCATCATGAGCATTGTTTTGGGAAGTTCATCGAATTGTACTTCAGCTGTGTGAATTCCTCTCTGCTTACCTCTTCCGAATACATCGGTCTTGGTGAGGGAGACGAATCCTTCCTTTTCGAGTTCTTCTACGATATCAGATACCATGTTAGGTCTGACAATTGCACGGATCATCTGCATTGTTTTTCACCTCTGATGTTTAAGTTTAGAGCTCGATTATTCCGAATTCCACCATCATTGATTCAAGGTCGTCCATTTCGAGTGGTGTGGGGACTACGAACTTGTCGTTTGCTTCAATGTTCTTTGCGAGTGTCAGGTATTCTTTTGCCTGCTGGGAATCAGGTTCAAAGTCAATGACCGTCTTCTTGTTTATCTCGGCACGCTGTACGATATTATCTCTTGGTACGAAGTGAATGAGCTTGCTCCCAAGCCTTTCTGCGAATGCTTCGAGAAGTTCACGTTCTCCGTCTACCTTTCTGCTGTTACAGATGATACCACCAAGACGTGCACCACCCTTTGCATACTTCTTGATACCCTTACAGATGTTATTTGCTGCATAGATAGCCATTAGTTCACCACTGGCTACGATATAGATCTCCTGTGCCTTTCCTTCACGAATGGGCATTGCGAAACCTCCGCATACTACATCACCGAGAACATCATAGAAAACATAGTCAAGTTCATCTTCATATGCACCAAGGTTTTCAAGGAGACCTATTGAGGTTATGATTCCTCTGCCTGCACAACCAACACCTGGTTCCGGTCCTCCGGATTCCACGCACTTGATCCCTCCAAAACCTGGCTGAATGAGGCTGTCAAGTTCAATGGATTCGTCATCTTCTGTTCTTAATGTGTCAAGCACTGTCTGCTGGTTAAGACCTCCAAGAAGCATTCTTGTTGAGTCTGCCTTAGGGTCACATCCTACTAACAGTATCTTTTTTCCCATGGTGGTGAGTGCTGCTGTCAAATTCTGAGTTGTTGTTGACTTTCCGATCCCGCCCTTTCCGTATATTGCTACTTGTCGCATGGTCTTTTCCTTCTGTACTTCTTGATGTGTTTCTTTGGATTTGTTGTCTGACTGTTTAATTTATTAAAGCTGCTTTATTTATTATCATACAACGGAATCCTATGTACTAGTTTTAATATTTAAATCTATTGTGCATAGTTTTTTTTGTTTTATTAATTCAGTTTTTAAAAAACACTATCATAAGAGATATTTAATGATAATAATAGAAAACAGCTATCTGTTATTTCAGCTTTCTCTCAACACGTGAGATACCGGATCTCAGGAAGTTTTTAGAAAAAAATTTATATAATGGTATGTTTGAAGTTTCAATTCCGGGACATTATTCTAAGTCAGGGCAAAATATGTTTTCTTTTATAAATATTGTATTAATGTATATGACAATAATTTGTCAAAACATCTTTGATGTTTTTTGCATGAGTTTTAAAATCGCAAACCAAATCTCAAAAGATAACTCCAAAATGAACAATTTAAAAGAAGGTTGCCATATATTAAATCAAATTAAATTGTATTAAATTAAAATCAAATTCAAAATGTTTCTTGATTTCAGCTTTGTATTTTTTTAAGTGTAAACCAGAAAATGGTTCCTTTTCCTTCAGGATTATCTTTCACTCCTATGCTTTCTTCATGAAGATCGACTATCCTTTTCACAATGGCAAGACCAATTCCATTTCCTTTTATGTTTTCTTTATGTAAACGGTTGAATCTGTTGAAAACAGCTGATTTGTCCTTATCAGGAATTCCGTCACCCTGATCCATGACACTGATCTTCCATCTGTCACCAATATCATCTATTGTTACGGTAATGGTTGTTTTTGAGGGACTGTATTTTATGGCATTTGATACCAGATTGTCCAGCACACCTTCTATCATGGGATTGGCAAGTGCAGGACAAGGACCTTTGGTTGCCAGATCCATCATGATATCTTTGTTCTTCATATCAGGTGTAAAATTATCTCTGACATTGTTCACAAGGGATTCCAGATCAATTCTTACAAAAGCCATTTCTTCCATCGATTCAAGTTTTGCAAGATCGGAAGCATCTTCTATAAGCTCCATCAGTTTCAGGTTTGATTTTTTGATATTCCCTATTATGCGTTTTTGCTGGTCAGTAGTTTCAGTTTCTTCAAGTATTTCGACAAATGACCTTATAAGACCCGCGGGATTTAACAGGTCATGGCGCAACACGTCGGTAAAAAGGTCCTTGAGCTCATTGGAGTGCTTTAACTGGTTGGCATATTCAATCAGTTTGATCTCATCTTTCCTTTTCTCTGTGATGTCTTCTCCAGAGATAAGTATGCCAGCAAAATCACCTTTGTCATCTTTTAGGATAGATTCATACCATTTGAAAAGTTTTTCTTTCCTTGTAATGGTCATTACTGGATATTCGTAGTCTTCACTTGGTTTTAGTTTTTTATTAAGAAGCTTGTCATATCTGCTTTTCACGGTCTTTGCATAACTATCAGCAACAAACAGATCTAACCAGTCACGATTTATGATATTATTCCTGTTATAACCCAGAATGTCGGCACCTTTTTTATTTATGTGGATAAGTTTGTAGTCTCTATCAAGAACCGCTACCAGAACACCTACATAGTCCAGATACTTATAGGCTTTGTTGCGGTCCAGTAATAATAGGTCGTGTTGTTTTTTGATGCGAAGCAGTGCTGTGATCTTTTTGTTGAGCTCGAACTTATCGGCGGGTTTTTTCAAAAAGTCATCAGCTCCAACCTCGATGCCTCTCTGATGGTCGTCTTTGGATGTAAGTGATGTCAACATTATTATAGGGATGAAATCAAGTTTGTAATCCTGTTTTATTATTCTGCAAACATCAAATCCGTCCATTCCCGGCATGACAACGTCCAGAAGTATAAGGTCTGGTTGCTCTTGTTTAACCATTTCCAGTGCATCTTCTGCACGGGATGCAATATCCACATCGTAGGTCTCAGCGAGATATGACTTTAGAAGTGCTACATTGATCTTCTCATCGTCAACTATCAATATTCTATTTTTGGAGCTCAAGATATCGGGTAGTATATAATAATCAATTATATATTATATTTTTGATGTGTTGTTGTAAAAATTGAATAATTAGGGTAAAGTCCCGGAAAACTATGGAAGTGCTATATTGTGACAACAGGAGTGCAGAATCCGGTTATGAGGTAGTTGAATTCCCGGAGCTCACTCTGATTGCTGTTGTTTAAGTGAAAAATAAAAATAAAAATAAAACCTGGAAAAGCACTTAAAGTGCTTCTCCGTCTGTTTCACCTGTACGGATCCTGATGATCTTGCTTACAGGGTAGATAAAGATCTTACCGTCTCCGATAGATCCTGTTTCTGAAGTCTTCTTTATAATCTCAACTATTTTGTCGATATCGGTGTCTTCAGCTACGATCTCTATCTTTATCTTCGGAAGGAGGTCGACGCAGTACTTACGTCCTCTCCACTGCTGCATTACGCCCTTCTGCTTACCACGGCCTTTCACGTCAGTTACAGTTATACTTTCGTATCCTGCATCTTCCAGCGCATCCTTGACCTCGTGGATCTTAGTTGGCCTAATAATTGCTTCTATTTTCATCATTTAAATCACTCCTTTGCAAGAAGGAACTCCGGATATGCACTGATACCGTGTTCAACAACATCAAGTCCTTCGATCTCATCTTCTTCCGGAACACGAACTCCGATGATTACGTCAATGACCTTAAAGACTATATATGAAATTCCAAATGCCCAGACTATACTGAGTATTACGGCTACTATCTGGATCATAAGGAGCTGCACTCCGCCACCATAGAAGAGACCTGCTGTCTCTGCTGTGTATGCTGCACCTTCAAGAATTGAACCTTCTCCGGTTCCAAGTGCAAAGAGGCCGACTGCTATAAGTCCCCAGCTACCTGAGTATCCATGTACTGCAATTGCACCCACAGGGTCATCGACCTTGAGTACATTCTCATTGAACATTACACCTGCATACACTATAATACCACCGACAAGACCGATGATGACCGCAGCAGTGTTGCTGACTGAACCACAGGGTGCTGTGATAGCTACAAGACCTGCAAGAAGGCCGTTTGCTGTAAGGGAAGGGTCTGGCTTTCCTGTCTTCATCCAGGTGATGATCATTACCATAATTGCGCCTGCACCTGCTGCAAGGAAAGTATTAGCGATTACAAGGTTTGCAAACGGGTCGTTTGCATCAAGGGTACTACCACCGTTAAAGCCTACCCATCCGAATGCCAGTATAAGTGTACCGAGGAATGCGAGTGGAAGACTGTGACCGGGTATTGCCATTGGCTTTCCGTTCTTGAACTTTCCTATCCTTGCTCCTACTATAAGCACACCTGCAAGAGCCGAATATCCACCTATTGAGTGTACTACACCTGAACCGGCAAAGTCATGGTGTGCAACACCTATTGCATCAACAAGGAATCCGCTTGTAAGTATTCCTGAACCACTCCATACCCAGTGTCCGTAGACTGGATAGATGAGTGCTACCATCAGAATTGTATAAATTAGATAGGCCTTGAAGTCAGTCCTCTCAGCCATTGCACCGGAAACTATTGTTGCACCGGTTGCTGCGAAGACCATCTGGAACCACCAGCCGTTCCAGACTGCGTTGTCAGCACCCATTAGGAAGAACTGGTCAATACCGATCAGTCCTGCAAAATCTGCACCATACATAATCCCCCATCCTACTGCCCAGTATACGATGACACCAAGACTGATTGTCATGAAGTTTTTCATGAGAATATTGGCAGTGTTCTTTGTTCTGGTAAGTCCTACTTCTACCAGGGAGAAACCTGCGTGCATGAGGAAGACAATTGCACCGGCTATGAGAAGCCACATGAATGTAAGAGCTGTCTCGAGGTTTGCGATAGATTCACTGTTTTGTTCTACTGTTTCGGCTGATGCCGGAACGATAAATACCATGAATATAATGCTCATTAGCAGTAAAGTCTGCCAGATCATCTTTGAATTGAATTTTTGTGATATTCCATACATGAGTAACACCTTTGTCTGCCCTATATAGGAAGACGGATGCTATGTGTAGATTTAATATTATTTAAATCCTTTGGTAGAAGGGGTTTACTTCATATTTTTTATCAAGCAAAATATCAAGTTTTTTACAAATTGCCATTTTTGGCCTGAAATAGTGTAAAAATCCAAAGTTCGATTTCTTAGTCTACCTTCAAAAAAATTACTGATTTCGGCAGGGAGATAAGCTTGTATATCTGATAATTGAAATGATAAATAACACAGGTTATTAATATTAAAAGCCAGTTCGTGCTTGACACAATCTTAATTATATCCTGATGGTATCAGGTTCAGAAATGGATAAATCGCAGATAAATGATAAATTACAATAAAGTAAGCAATCAGCATAATAAAAAATGGTTTACTCTCTATAATGCTTATAATGTTCAAAGCTTCTTCATTTTACTGTATTCCATAACAGCCGAAACAGGATTCGTATCAACTTTGAACCCGACCTCTTCAACGGCAGCAACGGAGTTTATTCCCACCATTACAGGTATGCCAACCTTGCCCCTTTCTATTGGTGCACAAAGTATATCCTCTCCTGTATCTCCGATCGTAATATGGCCGCTAATTTCTGCTTTTTTAGCTTTTTCCAATATCTCGGATGCTTTCTGTGCTGCAGATTCCGGTATCTGGCGGACATTCGCAAGCATCTTTCCGTTTCCAGTGTCGATTGCTTCAAGAATCGAAGTGGATCTACGTCTCAGGAAGATCTTGATAGGGTCTATGGATGTTCCACTGTATGATATAAGATCCAGGAAACAAGCAGGTGAATGATCCTGCATTTCTATAAGTCCTCCATATATCGGGACTACAGGAACGCCACTTTTCAAAAGCAAACCATCAAAAGTTATACTGCATACAGTTGCAATAGCTACCTTTCCTTCAGGTACATAAATATCAAGGTCTGTATCTTCTTCGATGATCCCTACCTTAGGGCTGATGGTAGCGCCATGATCCATTGTGTATCGGATAATATCTGTGACATCTTCATAATCATCTTTATCAACATTGGTGATGTTAACGATAACATTTCCCTTGCCTGATTCCGGATTATAGTCTGCTTTATACATGAGTTCTTCAATTCTGGTAATGACAAAACCGAACCTGTCGCTGACAAGTGCATCATTTAGTTCTTTTTTACCACGTTCTGTGATAGTCCGACCTATGTATCCGTGCTTCTGTGTAAAACCCCTTTCATCCAGTATTCTTAAATGATATCTTACGGCCCTCTCTCCGATGGCATAACCACGATTATGCAGTTCATCGGCTATTAGACGGGCACCAAGGGGCTTATCACTTTCACTGATAATGCGCATGATCTCGACAAGTTTTCTTTCAACATTTGGATCTGTCATTTTTTCACCAGAGGAATGCTGTCAACGGACATTGTCAACGGTTTATTAGTTATAGTCTATGTCTATTTAAGCTATACTGTTAATTTTCATATCCTGCCGGTCCGGAGAATATAAATTACAAGCCACATGCCAAAGAATCCTGCTACCAGAAATCCGATGACTCCTAGCAGGGGAACTCCCCATATATGCGGTTCCATGCCTGTCTGGATGATAAGTGACGAACCTACTATAATGGCTGAGATTATCAGACTGAAGGCAAGACGGTTGCTGGCGGCATCTATTTCAGCTACTATCCTGTCAAATCCATGAGGTTCGAACCTGAGTTTCAAATATCCTCTTTCTGCAATGTCGAGTATATGGGATATTTTGATAGGAGCCCTGTGCAGAACACGTGTCCAGTTGTTAAGATCCCTGTAGGCATTACCTGCGATATTCGTAAGACGAAGCCGGTCTTTAATTGCTTTTTTCGCAAAAGGTTCGGCAATGAGTGTGAGATTGATATTCGGATCCATAATACTACCAAAACTTTCTGCTGTCATTGCACCTTTTGATAAAAGTGCGATATTGGCTGGTATTCTGATCTGATATTTTCTCAGGAGATTGATCATCTCTCCCATTATTTGTGCAGTATCAAGCTCTTTCAGAGGTCTTCCATAATATTTGTATAAAAGATGATCGATATCTATCTTAAGAGCAGATATGTCTACATCATCGCTTATTGAGCCAAGGTCCCTCAGGAGTTCGACATAAAGTACTGTGTCACCTCTGGTTATGGCTATCAGATCATCAACAAGAAGGTCCCTCATATCCTTTGAAATAAATCCAGTCATCCCAAAATCCAGCAGTGCTATCATGCCGTTCCTCATGATAAAGACATTTCCAGTATGGAGGTCGGCATGGAAGAATCCGTCTTCGTATACCTGTTTCATGAAGGCTTTCAGGACGGTGATAGCTACATCTTTCCTGTCCACTCCCATTTTTTCAAGTTTCTCAAAAGAGTTACTTTTAACACCGTCTATGTATTCAAGTGTCAATACCTTTTTACTGGTGTAGTTCCAGTATACTTCAGGTATATATATACGCGGATGATCGCGAAAATTACGGGCAAAATGGTCGGCGTTCCTCCCTTCCTGTGTATAATCCAGTTCTGCTTTGATGGAACGCTCGAACTCCTGAACTATCTGGACCGGCTGGTACAATTTTGCTTCAGGAAGATGTTCTTCTGCAAAGGATGCTATACTGTACATTATGTCAATGTCAGCATCTATGGTCTTTTTTATTCCAGGTCGTTGAACTTTGACAACGACATCGTCTCCGCCTTTTAATTTTGCTCGATGTACCTGTCCGATGGATGCTGCGGCAATGGGTGTATGCTCAAAATATTCAAAAAGATTCTCGATCTCAGATCCAATCTCGTTTTTGATCAGTTTTTCAACATCATCCATTTCAAAAGGCTGGACATCATCCTGAAGTCTGGAAAACTCTTTTGCATATTCGGAAGGTATGAGATCCTGCCTCATGCTGAGTATCTGGCCAAGTTTTATATATGTGGGCCCCAGTTCCTCCAGCATCATCCTGGCTTTCACGGGACCGGTATCAGTATCCTTTAAGACCTTTTCTTTTTTTTTCAGCCTTGATCTTAACGGTCTGATATCACCTATCCCCATTTTATCTACAATATGGCCGAATTCATATTTGATAAGGGCATCAACGATAGCACCATATCTTTTGATCATTTTATATCGATTTATCTTTCTTAATTTCATTTTTGCCTTTGTACTTTGATGTATTTATTTGGATGTATTATTTTAGGACAGGCTTTGTTATTAAACTGTCGTTGAAGATCTTAATAACCATATTGAACCGACTGTCTGCTTTGATCTGAGGTCTGTTTCAAATCAGTTGTTATTCTAAATTTAGAGGGACAGTTATATAATTCCTCATGTCCAATTACTTCTTGTCAGTAATATCTGACAATGATTGAAAAGAGAATACGGAGTGAGAAAATATGTTATTTTTTGATATAAGCTCATGGGAACCAAAAGATAGTGAGAAAGTTATTGAACATTTTAAGAAATTAAAACCTCCTGCAGGTATTAATATTATCAACCAGTGGGTAGACCTCAACGGAGGCAGATATTTCATCCTGTATGAAGCAGAAAATGAGAAAGCTTATGCTGAATTCAATCTTCCATGGTCTGACATCTGCATAATTGACAGTGTACCTGTAATGGAATCCACAGATTTCATTAAGCTCATGGTAGAAAAGGGATTATAATCTCTTTTATTTTTTTAGCTTTTGGGCTTCAAATTTATGTTTTTTTCTATCTCGCCGATCTTAACGGAGAATTCACCTTCAGGCAGTGAACATGTGTCATATTTGTGGCTGAACTCACCGCTTTCATCTGCTTTGATCGTCTGAGTGGCAAGAAAATCGAGTTTTACTTCTTTTTCCCCGTCCATGGCATTTCCATTGATAACTATCTCATAATTTCCTGCAGGAACGTTTTTCTCATAGAATTCAGCAATTCCGTCTTCGGCATCGAAGCTACGCTTGAAATCTGCAAACATTCTTACAATAAAGTTAAGATCCTGTACTTTCTGTGACCTTACCTGAAAGCTATTGCTGCCACTGGGTATTCTGACATTATCAAAAATATATTCATATTTGTTATCGATCACAGGAACATATAATTTGAAGGAAACAGCCATACCTATATTTTCTCCTGGTTCTGTTTTCCCTTTAATGTCCAGGACGTCTCCAGTATAGGGCTCTGAAGGAACAATACTCCATTCATTCACAGATGCATCCGGATTCTCTTCCGTCTGGTCAAATAACAATGAATAAAGGACTTTGGAAAAAGTTAAAAAGAGACTTTCGCTTTTACTAAAGGCCGCCACCTCCTTTTATTTTAAAGATCCTTTTCTTCTTTATCAGAATCCGCAAGCCTGTCGATCTTTGCTTCCAGGTCTTTGATAACATCTTTAAGTTCTCTTACTTCATCTTTTGTAGCGACATCGGCTTTATCAAGTGTTTCCTGTACTTTGGCAGATATTTTCTTTTCAACGTCCTCTTTTTGTTTCCTTTGTTCCTCCATCATATCACGGACAAATTTCTTACCCTCTTCCTTCCTGATCTCCCCGTTCTCGATAAGTTCGTCTGTAATATCCTGTATCCTTTCCTCGGTTAAAGCCCACATTCCGATTCCGAAAAGACCCACCTTTCTCATGGCCTCTGTTATATCTGTAAAATCTTTCACTTGAAAACCTCCAATGATTAATTATCATGTGTTATGATAAATATCTTGTTCTGACATCTCTATCGATGTATTGAAAGTGAATGATAAAAAAGAAAAAAGCGAACTTTACTGAATTATGGCCTGATTAGCAAAAAATGCTTTCAGTTACCGACCAGTCCATTGATATCATGTTCAAGATATTTCGCATGGCTCATATCGATAAGCTTGTTGCAGACCTCTTCAGGTATTCCGTCCATGACTACCTCTGCATTATCAATTAGCAAGGCCCTGTGTGCGGCTTCCTTTATAAAATCGGTGTGATGGCTCACAAAAACAATTGTCGTACCGAATTCTCTGTTAATATTCTTCAGTGAATTTGTCACATCTCTCAGTGTGACAGGATCCAGATCGCCGAAAGGTTCGTCAAGCATGAGTATCTCCGGACGAGATACCAGTGCCAGTGCAATATAAGCTCTTACGTGTTCTCCACCGCTGATCTGATACGGTGTCTTGTCCAGCACAGACAGTGGCAGGTCAAGGGTCTCGAAAATATCCCGGGCATGTTCGTCAACAGTATCCTTTGTGATGTTCGGGAAGAGTTTGGTGTAAATATCAACCGAGAGGTTCATTTTCCTTAGTGTCTTATCCTTCTCTTCTTCAGACACTTCGGTCAGTTTGTAAATAGTATCCAGTGCCTCTTCTGATATATTAAGTTCGACAGCTTTCTCTCTGGCATATTCCAGAGAGCTTTCACCTTTAAGTCTGAGTTTGAAAGCAAGCTGTTCTCTTATTGTGGAGTGGGGTGAAAGAGTGAACTCCTGATGCATTATGTTCATTTTTCTGCGCAGGTCCAGGCGCTGGGTTGTAAAATCTGTTATATTAAGCCATTTTCCATTATGCAGGTATGTAATTTCTCCTTCTTTCGGATATCTGAGCCCTTCGATCATTTTAAGTAAAGTCGTTTTTCCTGATCCGGAAGGACCTACAAGGGCTGTGATCTCACCTTTGTTTATTTCAAGGGAAATATCTTCAAATTTTAAAACCTCTCCTACTCTTAAAAGGACAAAACGGTTTGAAAGTCCTTTTACTCTTATTATCGGTTCTTTGTTTGCATTTTCTGACAGAGCTACCTTTTCTTTCATGTCCCTGAGGAAATGCTTCAGTACCTTTTCAGCTTCGCCAATCTCAATTATCCTGCCATCTTCCAGGTATGCTACCCTGTCTGCAAGGTAAAGATGGATCTCAGGAAGATGTGAAACTAGTACAATGGGTATGTTCAGTTCAGCTCTTATGTTCTTGATGACATCCAGCATTTCCTGTTTAGTACCGGGGTCTGTCATTGTAACCGGCTCATCAAGCAGCAGTAAATGTGGTCGTGCTGCAAGCTGGCGGGCAAGTATAAGTCTTTGCTTTTCACCGCCACTTAACAGATTTGAAGAGTGCTGTGCCTTGTACTCGAGTCTGACAAGACGCATGTAGTACATGGCTTCCTCGTACAACTCATCATAATTAGGTGCATCCTGTTCAGGCAGACCTTCATGACCTTCAACCAGAAAATTGAGCCTGCGGATCAAATTCTCAATGGCAGGTCCGTTCCATAGTCCGAAATTGCGTTGAAGGTGTATTGCACTGTTACAGGCAAGAAATTTGAATTTCTTTTTTTCTGAACCCGGCTCTATTTTTTCTCCTTCAAGCTCAAAGTATCCGCTATCAAAATCCTCCAGCCCTCTGAGAATCTTCAAGATGGTGCTTTTTCCACTGCCGCTTTTTCCGGTAATTCCCAGGATCTCTCCGTCTGCAACATTAAAACTGATATTGTCCAGAACCCTTTTCTTTTCATTTTTGAACTCATAATCCTTTATGAGATTGCATACTTCAAGCATAAGCAAACCTCCGACAGGTTGTGATATGAAGGAATTTATCAGAAAAAAGGAATTTTGGTTATCTCTTTATAGCTGTAACAAGCTCTTCTATTTTAGAGGTGACATTTGAGCTCTCTTCAAGAACTGTTCCTGTGACGATCATATCTGCTCCTGCTTGTGCGCAGAGCTTTGCTGTTTTACCGCTACGAATTCCGCCACCTACTATCAGTTTGTTGTCTCCGAGTACGTGTTTTACTGCACCTATCATCTCAGCAGTTACCGGCTCATCGGCACCGGAACCTGCCTCAAGGTATGTATAATGCATACCAAGATATTTTCCTGCAAGTGCATAGGCAACTGCCAGTTCTGGTTTGTGTTTTGGTATGAGCTTTGCATCGCCTACCCAGCCCACAGTTCCTCCCGGTTCTACAACAAGGTATGCCATTGAAATAGGTTCGATGCCACTCTTGTAAACGACTGGTGCACCCATTACCTGGTTCGTCGTAATGAAACTTATATCTCGGGAATTTAGCAGGCTCATAAAAAAGATAGCATCAGCATATCTGCTGACACCTCCTGCGCTACCCGGGAACAGGATCGTAGGTTTATCTGTTCTTTCTTTTATTTTAAGAAGCGTTTGATCAAGGATCGCTCCTCCGGCTCCAGTGGAACCACCGACCATAATGGCATCTGTCCCTCCCAGGGCAGCAGCATGAGCGATATCTGCTGCTTCATCCGGAGTCTGTGATGCCGGGTCGATAAGTGTCAAGTGAACTGTACCCTCGCTTTCTGCAATCTTATCAAGGTACTCTTCCACTTGCATAAGAACGATCAGCCTCTTGATTCCTTGGATTTCATACGAAGGTTTTTACTACCACATTTCCTGCATCTTTTTGAGCGTACTGCGTTACGTGCATTGCAGTCCATACAGATCTTCTTGTTCAGTATTCTGTTTTCAGCTTCTGGAAATCTTGCCATTATTTTCACCTGGATGATCGTAATTGATTGTAATATGTATTATCTGAATAATAGGCTGCTTACATTATGCTCAAAACATATAATTGTTTTGCCAATCTCATACTCATACATATTTGATCGAGTAATCCAGTCACTACCTTTTATGCTATAAATATTCCCACTTGTTTTTTTCAGTCTGCGGGATAAACTATTTAATTACTGTAATCATTAATAATGAATGATTGATATGACAGATGACGAGCTGATGAAGAAACGACAGGAATGGTATGAGAAAGCAAAGAAAGAAGGAAAGCTCAAAGAGAATCCCACGGAGGATCACAAGGCTGGTTTGAAAGCCATGCAGAATCCTGTCCGCAGACACATTCTTGAAAGTCTGGGTGAAGGGAAAATGACCTTTGATGAGGTCAAGGCCAGGTTCGATCTCAATGATGTACAGGCAAGGCTGAATCTTGATATGCTCGTGGATACTCTCTATGTAGATAAAGAGGACGACAAAACATACGTTATCTCACCACGTGGTGAGGCATTCCTTGAGAATGTCGATCATAAGCACCTTTGATTAGAATAATGAATAATGGTCGGCGTGGGCTATCTGATGAAGATCTCATAATATCCACTTAATAAGTGGATTTAGTCAAAAATAGTAAAAAAGGTTCCAAATGGGGTTATTACCCCAATTGATTTCAATTTCATTCTTTTAGTTTTGCAATGAGCTTCTCCCTGGCTTCGCGAGCATCAGCTCTTCCTTTTGTCTTCTGCATGACCTTACCTACAAGGAAGTTCAGAGATTTTTCTTTACCTCCAAGATAATCAGCCACAGCTTCGGGATTTTCATTGATGGCTTCTTCAACTGCAGTTGCGACAATATCATCCTCTACTTTGAGAAGTCCTTTCTCATTGACAATATCCATTGGTCTGCCACCATGATCCAGGACTGTACGTATGATCTCAATACCACTCTGTTCTGTGATCTTGTTACCCGTTATAAGCTCTATGATAGCAACTATATCTTCAACTGTAAAAGCATCAATTGTAAGGTCACGATAGTTTAGCTCTCCTTTCAGGATATCCGACACCCACACGGCAGCGGTCTTCGGATCGACCTTTGATGCAACTTCTTCATAGAATTCAGCTACCTTTATCTCTGTGGTGAGAGCTCTTGCATGGGTATCGGCCAGTCCGTATTCCTTCATGAAGCGTTCTTTCTTTGCGTCAGGAAGTTCCGGCAGTGTCTCACGTACTTTCGGTACTCTGTCCGCAACTCTCAGAGGTACGAGGTCAGGTTCCGGGAAGTAGCGGTAGTCATGCTCCTCCTCCTTGGTACGCATGGAAATTGTAACACCTCTAGCCTCGTCGAAGTGCCTTGTTTCCATAGTAATCTCGCCACCGCGTCTGATGTGATTCTTCTGTCGCATGATCTCATATAGCAGGGCTCTTTCAGCACCTTTGAATGATGAGATGTTCTTTACCTCAACACGTTCTCCTCCAAAGACAGAAACATTGGCATCTACCCTCATTGCACCTTCAAGATCACCATCAAAAACATCCAGATAATCGAGTATGCTTCGGAGCTTGTCAAGATAGCGTCTCGCTTCCTTTGGACTTCTCATATCAGGTTCACTGACAATTTCGATAAGTGTCATACCTGAACGGTTGTAGTTGATCAGAGTTCCTTTTGACCTGTCAATGCTGCCAATATGTTGCAGCCTTCCGGGATCCTCTTCCATGTGAGCACGGGTGATCCCTACCAAATGTTCTCCGTCCTCTCCTTCAATGATTATCTTTCCATTACCTGCGATAGGATAGTCATACTGCGTTGTCTGGAAACCTTTCGGAAGGTCAGGATAATAGTAGTTCTTCCTGTGGAACTGTGTCTGCTCCACAATACTACAGTTAAGTGCAAGACCTATCTTTATTGCAAATTCCACTGCCTTTTCATTGATAACTGGTAGTGAACCGGGAAGTCCAAGGCATACAGGACATACGTGAGTGTTCGGTTCAGAGTCATGATAGTCTGTGGAACAGCAACAGAAAAGCTTTGTATTGAGCTTGTTTAGCTGAACGTGGACCTCAAGTCCTATCTTCACTCCGTCGGGATTCTCGTAAACCATTATTCCACCTCCGGAGGTCTTCTGGTGTGATGATCGGTATTCTGTTCGAAACTGTAAGCAGCCCTGATGATGGTATTCTCATCGAAGTGCTTACCAATTATCTGAAGTCCGACAGGCATTCCATCTGCAAATCCACATGGAACTGAGATGGATGGGACACCTGCAAGATTGATGGGTACTGTATTGATATCAGAGAGATAGAGTGAAAGCGGATCTTCGATCTTCTCACCTATCCTGAATGCAGGTGTCGGCATGGTTGGTCCCATGAGCACATCAACATTTTCAAGGGCCTTATTGAAGTCCTTTTTTACAAGTGTTCTTACCTTGAGTGCTTTAAGATAGTACTTATCATGATATCCTGCTGAAAGTGCATAGGTTCCAAGCAATATCCTGCGTTTCACCTCATCCCCAAAGCCTTCTGCACGTGTCTTTGATGCCATATCATGCCAGTTATCACCATTTGCACGGAATCCGTATCTTGTTCCGTCAAAACGTGCAAGATTGGATGATGCCTCGCTCATGGCTATGATATAATAAGATGCAAGTGCGTATTTTGTATATGGCAGTGAGATCTTCTCATAGGTTGCCCCCATGTCCTCGAAATTTGATATTGCATCCCATGTAGCTTTTTCTACCCTGGTGTCTATGCCTTCTCCGAAGTATTCTTCAGGCACACCGATCTTCATGCCTTTTACATCATCCTCCAGGGCATCGCTATAGTTGTTCTCCCTGTTGATGGATGTGCTGTCCCTGTTGTCGTATCCTGCAACAACGTCCATCAGTGCCGCAATATCCGCAACATTGGTTGCAAGGGGACCGATCTGTTCCAGTGAGTTTGCGTAGGAAATAAGGCCGTACCTTGAAATGCATCCGTAGGTCGGTTTAAGACCGACCACACCGCAGAATGCCGCCGGACATCTGACCGACCCTCCGGTGTCAGAACCAAGAGATATAGGCGCTTCGTCTGATGCAACAACAGCAGCACTGCCTCCTGAAGAACCCCCTGGAACCCTTTCTATATCCCAGGGATTGAATGTGGGTCCGTAGTAGCTTGATTCTGTAGATGTACCCATGGCAAACTCGTCCATGTTCGTTTTTCCAAGGATCACTGCACCTGCTTCTTTCAGCTTTTCTATTACATGAGCATCATATGGTGGCACGTATCCTTCAAGTATCTTTGATGAGCATGTGGTGGAAAGCCCTTTTGTGGATATGTTCTCTTTGATAGCTATCGGCACACCTGCAAGAGGACCATTGTGACCGTTTGCATCAATTTCGCGAGCTGTATTGAGAGCCTCTTCCGAGACTCTGGTAAACCCGTTGATCCTGCTCTTACCGATCTTCTCAATATACGAAGCAGTGACCTCTTCGGCGGAAGAGTCTGCAATTTTATGTCTGATGCCTGAAATGTCTGTCCATGCTGTCAATTTATCCACCTCACATGATCTTCGGGGTTTTGAAATTTCCTTCCTGCTTGTGTTCGGTGTTTGCAAGAACTTCTTCCTGTGGCATCGATTCTGTGACTTCGTCTTTCCTGAACACGTTCACAATGTCCGCTACGTGGTATGTTGGCTCTACGCCTTCGGTGTCGACCTCATCAAGTTGTCCGAAATAGTCCAGTACGGAGTTGAGCTTCTCTGCATATGCATCGGATTCCTTCTCATCTATCTCGATACGTGCGAGCCAGCCTACGTGTTCTACCTCTTCTTTAGTGATCATCGTAAGTTCCTCTTATTGAAATAGGGTAATATGTAGTATATTTAAGTCTTAGAAAAGCAGGCGATTATATTAAAAATGTTGGTTATGATAAGCAAAATCAATAATCTTTAACAGGTATAAACAAAACAGGTATAAACAAGAAAGATATAATTGGTTTGTGTGAATCAGATCAGGAGTGGTATGCATGGCCTCTGATACCTTAAAAGAGGGATGCTTGAAATTAGATATAATATTTGAAAAAAACGAAGAAAATAAGATAATAAATAAGCAGAGGGCACATCTAAAAAACACATTATCCATCTGTCCCAAATGTCTGAAGACAATTGATGCCGAAGTATTTACAGAAGACGGAAAGGTGTTTCTTGGTAAATCGTGTAAGGAACATGGCCATTTTAAGGATGTATATTGGTCGGATGCTGAACTTTATGATAAGTTCGATCAGGATCATATGCTCGGTACAGGTGTCTCAAATCCTAACGTAAAAACGGTTGATGAGCCAATGGAATGTGGTTTGTGTCCTAATCATAAAACAAGTACGGTTCTTGCGAACATCGATGTAACAAACAGATGCAATCTGAATTGTCCTGTATGTTTTGCCAATGCAAAGAACAGTGGTTTCATATACGAGCCTGATATGCATCAGATATATGACATGCTGACAATGCTCAAAAATGAAAAGCCTGTGCCATGTTATGCAATTCAGTTCACAGGCGGGGAGCCGACTGTACGTGATGATCTGCCTGAGCTCATTTCAATGGCAAAAGAGCTTGACTTTCTGCATATACAGATTGCAACCAACGGAGCCAGACTTGCAAAGGATCTGCAATTTGCCAGAGAGTTGCAACGTTCAGGTCTTCAGACCGTCTATCTTTCATTTGATGGTATAGGGAAGGAACCGTATCAGAAAATGCGGGGTTTTAATGCTTTTCCGATGAAAAATGTCGCAATAAACAATTGCCGGAAAGCAGACCTGACAAGTGTTACACTGGTACCGACCCTTGCAAGAGGAATTAATGACCATCAGGTCGGGGATATTATCAATTTCGCATCGGACAGACTTGATGTTGTAAAAGCTGTGAATTTCCAGCCGGTTGCTTTCACAGGACGTATTGACCAGGAAGAAAGGGAAGAAAAACGCATCACAATCCCTGATCTGATGAAACTTACCGAGGAACAGACCGACGGATGTATCTGCAGAGAGGACTGGTATTCCATTCCTACTTCTGTATGTGTTTCCAGGTTCGTGGAAGCTGTGTTCGATAATCCTGTACTTGAATTCACAATGCATCCTCATTGCGGAGCAGCTACCTATGTTTTCAGGGAAGGGGATGAACTGATACCAATAACGCAATTTCTGGATGTAGAAGGGCTTGTGGAATATCTTGAAGAAGTTACATCCGAATTGAACGACACAAAATCTACTATTAAGAAGTCAGGTCTTACCAGTCTGGCACTTCACAGGATCTCAGGTTTTATCGACCAGGATCGTGTCCCCAAATCCATAGATGTCACCAGGTTGCTGATGGACTTCTTCAGTAAAGGAACGGCTGAGGCACTGAGACCTTTTCACAGAGATGCACTTTTCCTCGGTGCAATGCATTTTCAGGACCCCTATAATTTCGATCTTGAAAGGGTCCAGAGATGTGGTATACACTATGCCACACCCGATGGCCGTATAATTCCTTTCTGTGCATACAACACAATACACCGTGAGGAAGTTGAGGCGAAGTTCTCACGACCATACGATCCAGAGTAAAATGGATAAAAGCACAGGCAAGGATAGCAATAATACATGCAGTTTTTGCTAAGGATAAGATTTACAAATGTCAGGCTGATAAATACAGGTTTATAAATAATCTTTACGGAGATTTGATCAATGGGTATAATAACAATGGTCTTGAAAACCTTATTGAAAAAAAAGTTCTACAAGTTGCAACTACGCACAAAAACACTCTCTCTGGCCAGTAAACGGTCTGATCTGCCATTTTATACAAGACTGTTTGCAGCTTTTGTTGCTATTTATATTTTAAGTCCTATAGATATTATTCCCGCTTTTATCCCTGTTCTGGGTGCTCTGGATGATATTATCTTAATTCCTCTTGGATTAATACTTGTAATGAAAATGATTCCCGAAAATATCATGAATGAGTGCCGACATAAAGCTGAATGTGAACTTTCCGCTGAGAACTCCTCAGGTTCTGCATCTTAAATTAT
>JAASSR010000040.1 GCA_021767785.1 Methanolobus sp. | reverse complement strand
AGTAGAAGGCTATCTTGATTGATGGTTGTTTTTATGGTGAAAATATTCAAAAGATCCGGGAAGAAAAAAACTCTTCCAGAGGATGGTAAGATCCAGCTTGCCGAAGCATCCCGCAGATTGGGCTATGAAGTGGGTTATCATCGGCATTCTGAAATAGGCTGGGTTCAGGAAAAATTGAAGCAGATTTACAGGTTTGCTGATGAATATGAACTCAGGGATTTTGTGAAGGAACACTACAATAGTGGTAAAGAAGATGGTTCCAGGGCAAAGGACCGGGACACAAAATCAGGACTTTCCAGGGGTACTACAAAAGCCGAACCTGAAAAACCCATGCCTTCCACAATCGAAAGAACAAAGAAAGATTATAATCTATCAAATATCGTTTCAGGCTATAAAGGATCCGATATATCTTTTTCCAGTTCATCTGATATGATAAATCAACCGGATCTTGTGGAACTGCCTGATAACATCGAGATGACAAAAGCTGTAGAAAGACCATCATTTCTGGATGGTGCCAGGCATCTTACACCTAAAAAGAAAAAGTAAGTCTCATGAAGTTCATTGAACATATCCACAGGCAATGAATCTTTGTTTTTCATCAAGGTTTGCCAGAATGAACCTATCACTTTTAATATATGCTATTTCCTTTGTTCCTGATAGTTTTAAAGTATACTCTTTTCCCGGTGCAGCTGTCTCGACGTTCCGGTCCTTTTCCACAATTTCAGTGACTTTAACAGGTGAGGACTGGAGTCCAACATAAAGGTGTAACATGTCACCAACATTGAATTCTTTTGCCAGTGGTGAAAGAGTAACCTTCATGTTAAAGTCAGTGTCAACTGTTTCTTCCAGGGATACCACAAAGCCTCTGTCTATATCCTTGGACTGGATACCTTTGAGTGCGAGACCTACCCTTGAACCGGCGGGAGCGGACCTTACGTCTACATCGTGCATCTGGATGGATCTGATCTCAAGTTCCTTCTTCGCAGGATAGGCCATCATCTTATCCTTCGCATTGATCGTTCCCTGGCTTACCACACCAAGTACCACGCATCCGATACCTGTAACATTGAAAGACTGATCTATCAGTATACGAGGACTAAGTTCATCAAGCTCTCTTTGCTCTTTTTCGACCTTTTCATCAACTTCGGATATAATTTTCTTTAACTCATCCATGCCTTCAAAGGAAGTAGTGGAAATAGATACATAATCCCAGTTCTCAAGTGCTGTTCCTTTGGTGACATTCTGTATTTTGGCTTTCAGTTCATCAATAGCAAAAGGATAAGTTGTGTCGGATTTTGTGAGGACGACAATACCATGCTTGTATCCCATAAGATCAAGTGTTATGATACATTCCGCAGCCTGTGGATCTAGCCCCTCCGGCGGAACACATAAAAGAGCGATGTCTGACAGATTGAGTGCAGTTATAAGTGATTTGACAGATGCCGGATAACCCGTAGCATCAATGGTTGTGAGTATGTCATCATTCTTGGCATAATCGTACATTGTTATGTCAGTAATGTTTCCTTTCTTTCCAAGTTTTCCGGCAAGGGTTGTCTTACCGCTTTTCTCACTTCCGATGATAGCAATCTTTGTCATATAGGCACCTTTATGGCATACGAATTAATCTACTTGGATATATGTTTTTTTCATGACCATAGCTGCCCTTCTAACATAGCAAGTGTTTTGTCATTTGTGCTTTTATTTATCTTTCTGAACTCTGCAGTGTATTCATTCCCTTTTTTCTCTATTTTTCCAAGTACAACATGCAATCCGAATCTTTCCAGATAAGATCGGAATTTGTATATGACGCTTTTGTTCCTTACTCTTATTATGAAATCGTCAGATATGCGTTCACCGCTCTGTACCTTTGCTATGGTCTCCTTCATGGGTCGCAGTATGCTTTCTCCCAGTAGAAGACATCTTTTCCTGAAATCTTCTTCATTTTCTTCCCATTCATGGGACTGGAAGCCTTCACGTATGACCCTGGAGTAAAGATAATCTCTGCCGGCTTCATTGTAGAATTTGAATGCCTGTTGCAGATCAGAGCGATTACTTTCAGAACATGTGTATTTAATTGGTTGCAATACCATCTTCGGATCTTTAATTACGACACCTTCATGTCCGATCTTACCAAGTTCTCTTATAATATTGGTAATTCTGACAGGTGCTTCCTTGATATTGAATTCACCAAGCAGGTTTACCTGATTGAATCCGTACTTTTCTGCAAGTTTACGCCTTCTGTGAATCTCAAGTGCTTTTCCAGTGTCCTTGTATCTCATGTCAAATACAAACAGATCCAGTGATTCTATTCCATACACATGTTTCTGAACATACGGATTTTCGGGTCCTGTCATTTCTCCGTAAACAACAATATCCGGATGCTCTTCGAAAAAATCTCTGTCCAGAAAGTTCCTTACCCTTTCGGTGGAGTACGGACAGACATGTCCGCTGCGTGTAAAAGCAATAAGTTCTCCTTTATAGTCAACAACCCGGATATTATAACCGTTCATTTTCTCTTCAACGGCAACCGAGGTAAGATCGCTGAAATTATTTTTCAGTGCGGGTTCGAGAAGCATTGCCCTTTTGATCTTGGGAAAACCCCTTATCAGTTCAAAAGAGCCGCTGTTGTCGATAAGTACGGATCCGTCTTCAAGCTGCGGTGCGTGTCCTTCGAACCTATAGATCCTGTTATATTCGTCCCAGTTCTGTTTAAGATTTCCTTTTTCAATGATCTCAGAAAGCCTGGAAGACGGGAGTTCCAGGAACTCTGCCGCCTTCTCTACATCAAGGTCCATTTTCCGGTAGCCTTTCATCACCAGACACCTGGTTCCTTACTCGACCATTCCTTTTATGATACTTCTTCTTGTGATCAATCCGACCATCTGCCCTTCGAGATTGACAACAGGCATTCCGCCAAAATTCTCGTCAAGCATCATCTTGGCCACATCTGTTGTAGGCGTATTCGTGTAAACGGTTTTTACGCCCATCTTCATGATATCCTCTACAATGAGATTCTTTATACGGGATTCCTGTTTGCTCCCTTCCACAAGGTCTCTGAAGGAACGCATGGCCTTTGCAATGTCCTTTTCAGTGACTATACCTACGAGCCTGTCGCCTTCTACAATAGGTATTCTTCCTATGTTATTGTCAAGCATCATTCTTCTTACATGACTTACACGGTCTGCAGGTCCGGCAACTATAGGGTTCTTCTGCATAATTTCACCTGCAAACCCCTGAAGATTATTGTTCTGAAGGATCTCGTTAGGTGTAACCCACCCGACTATCTGATCGTTCTCCACAACAACTATCACTCCTCCATTCTTTTCCATGAGTGTGATGGCATCTGTTACCTTTGTGTCCGGAAGAACTCTTATGTAATTATCCGAGATTGCCGTAGCCACATGCAGGGAAGAAGCCGGCTTACTTCCCTTTTTACGTGTACCGAGTTCTTTTGTTAGATTTCTCATGGTAAGTATGCCAAGCAGGTCTCCATCGTGTTTTACCAGAAGACGCCTTGTTCCCTTCTTTTCCATAATATCAAGTGCGTGGGATATAGTGTCTGATTTGTCTACCATCAGTGGTTCTGTCATTATGTCCTTTACTTCCATATCAATTCCTCTGATCTTATTTTATCTGGTATTTACATTTTCATTGTACTGTTCTGAGAATGTCCCTTCTGCTAATGAGGCCTATGATCTTCCCTCCGTTAACTACTGGAAGAGCTATCGTATGTTCAGAGACCATTATTTTTGCGGCATCCACTGCCATGTCTCCGGTTTCTACAACTGGTGGTAGTTCAGACATTATATCTTCGGCAACAAGAGGTACTTCTTTTATGTAACGGTACTCTTTTTCTCCTGCCGGGCTTGAGCGCCTTGTCATCTTTATACTTTTTGAAGGGAGTTTTCCTTCATTGTCTGACATAGGATTGAATGCCACATTTGTCGTTGTTATTATACCTACTGCTTCATCAGAATCATCAGTTACGATAACACGGTTGGTCTGATTATCTTCCATTTCCTGGACCACATGATTGATGGTATGATGCCTGTGGACAAATATGATATCTTCTGTCATCACCTCAGAGACCTTTGTTTTCACATCCTGCTTCGAGAAGCATTCCGTAATATCGGTTCCGGTAACTATTCCGACTACTTCCCTGTTCACCACTGCCAGTGCGTTTATTCCGTTCTCTATCATCAGTTCACTTGCCTGGGCAACAGTGGCTCCGGGATATATTGTGATAGGGTTCTCATGCATTACCATGCTCACCGGGATCTTATCGATCGGTCTTCTTCTCCACATTGGTTCGGCCTGTGCCAGCCTTTTTCCAAGGTCGGTCTTTGTGAGAATACCAACCATTTTTTCATTTTCAGCTACTATCAGGGTACTGATCTTATGTTTAAGCATAAGGTTTCTTGCATGTGCTACGTTTTCTTCCGGTGCTATGGTAAAGACCGGTGAACTCATAATGTCTTTAACATTCATGTTGTTCCTCCTTTTTGGAAGCCTGAAATAAACTTGATCCAGGCTTGCAGGATATTCTATTTTCTATACTTCAAAGAACCTTACAGATCTATTGTAGGTGATCAGTGTGTTCTTTTTATTTTATTCACATTTTTCTATGGACATATTTACTTATTTTCGGGAAACAAATATCATCATGAAAACCAGGCGTCTGGTTCTTCAAGCTATGATAGGATCTTCGTTTCCACCTCCTGAGGGATTATAGTGTCAACTGATGTGACCATGGATTCAGATCGCTGATATATTTCATCGAAGGCATTTGGGGTATTTTCTCCGGAATTTCTTTGTTCTGCTGTCAGTTCATAACCCTGGTACATGGAATCCAGCTAAGTACCGTACTCCATAAGAACCACAATATCGATGGATCACAGTCCTTAGAATATCCATAAGTATTGTAGATGATATCCCAGACTCATGGCAAACAACATCTTTGTATCAAGTGTAGAGCCACACCCTCAAAATGCACTTAATGTGCAATGTCTGTCTATAATAATAGTGGCTTTAGCAAACACGGAATGCCATGTTTTCATCACTTTTCCCGCGATAAATTCATGTGTTGCTTTGAAAGTCGATACATTTCTTTTTTTAAGATATATCGGGACAGACATTTATTTCACCAGCTTGAAGTGTCCTTTATCAGATGACCAGTTATAATACTAGTCGTAATAACCCTCTTCCTCTTTACAATCCTCACACAGCATCAATCCGTTAACATCTGTCAGATTGTCAACAAAAGCTCCACAACGCTGGCAGATGCCGCGTTCAAGCTCGGGTTCCTGACAG
Organism: Methanolobus sp.; assembly: GCA_021767785.1. Classification (GTDB taxonomy): domain Archaea; phylum Halobacteriota; class Methanosarcinia; order Methanosarcinales; family Methanosarcinaceae; genus Methanolobus. The sequence goes on along the minus strand of JAASSR010000040.1, from coordinate 14,352 downwards.
TAATTGTTCTCATGATGAAGTTGTATAAGACCTTCCAGAATAGTGTTCAGACCAGGAGCTATGGCTAGTATATCCCTGTCAGTTACCATTCCCACTATTGTGTCCCCTTCCATTACAGCAAGTCTGCGTATGTTGGATCTGACCATCATTTCAGCCGCTTCGATTATGTTTGTCGAAGGTTTTATTGCTATTATAGGAGACGACATTACCTCTCTGGCACTCATCTTCGATGGAAGTATATTCTTTACTACAGTCTTGGTTATGATATCATGCTCGGTTATAATGCCGACATTGTCACCGTCTTCAATGACAATAATACTACCTGTGTCACTTTTTGCCATTTTTTCCGCAACATCGAGAACACTGGCAGTGACATCAATGTCAAAAATGTTCTTTGACATTATTTCTTTTACCAACATCTCATTCTGGATCTCCATTATGGAGACGTCGGTTTCCATGTCATTGTTAACGTTCAAGACCATAAGACTTACACCAGATCCCTGGATTAAAGGAAGCGATTACCTATAGTCCACTACTTAAAATGTTACTTTTATTGTATAAATAAGTGTTCGTGGATTTTTTATAATGACCTATTATGGTACTGATCCCTGGACAAACGCTCCTGAAGTAACGATTTTAGTTATTATTTCTGATCTGGAAAATATGAATAATGCATATTGAAATATCAGGCTTCAGTTTAGATGCAAATGCACATAATATTCCAGTTGCTATTCAATAACAATTTCAATCGATATTTATCCTTGTCCTGTTACCGGCACTGAGCTCAACCTCATCATTGAATCCGGATTTCGAAAAAGCATCCATTATCTCTATAGGCATATCGATATCAAGCTGATCTATAAGAAGTGCCTTATCTCCCCATAGTGCAATACGTATCCTGCCTGTATCGTCTGAGACATAGATGTTGGATACCATGTTAACAGTACCATCGTCACGATTGAACTCTCTGATCTCTCCGAGACCGGAGACCTGTCCTTTTATAGAATATGGTTCTCCGGGCACGATATCAGCTATTGGTGTGAAATTCTCTTCGAACTTTACATCCTCTTCTATTTTTCTGATGGTGCTGCGATTACCGACCTGTACCTCAACCTGCTGATTGAAATTGTTCTCCTTTGCATATCCGTTAATTATCTCTACAGAATCGTCTACTTCTATTTCGTTAGTGGTTTCGGTAAGTTCGTCCCATAGCGTAACTCTTATTTTGCCTGTTTCATCACCTATGAGGATATTTGCAACCTTTCCGGTGCCACCGTCTCTCTTATTGAAAGTCCTTATCTCGGATATGTCAAGTATCCTTCCCCGGATGTTAAGGTCTCCCATTCCGCTTTTGATATCGTTTATAGGTGTTGAATCCATACGCGCTTCAACATTTTCATCGGTTTCGCACAGAACACCGTTGTTGCCGATGTTGACCTCGATACCTGAATAACCTTCTTTGACATAACCAGCTATCTGGTAGTTCTGACCTACTTTTATATTTCCTGTCTTTACCATGTCTGCCCTTTCATCCCACAAAGTAAGTCGTATGGATCCTGTTTCATCTGCAACAATAAGATTTGCAACCCTGCCGATAGTACCGTCATTCCGGTTGAACTCCTTGGCAGGAAAAACAGTCATAACCTTGGCAATTAACTTTACGTTTCCACTGTTTGGAGTTATGTCTGATATATTCTGAACCTGCTCCTCTGTTGTCTCGCTTACCCCAAGGTCGTGCGCAACCAGCATGGCTGCTGTTTTGGTGTCGCAAAGTCCGCTCATCTGCTCAACCTTCTCTTCGACTTTGCTTGTAAACTCTTCTTTGCTTATAACGCCGCCGAGTTTTCCATATATGTCATTGATCTCGTCCATGATAATACCCTGAAAAGTGAATTTGTGCTTTACTTTAGTGAAATGTGCATCCTTTTTCCAGTTAGTCTAGTATTCGTTCAGATAAATTAATCTAACGAAAATAATGTAAATCTTCCGGCGAATACATTTTAATTTTCTTTAGGATTATTTTGTTTCTCTTGCGTTATTTTGATAAGATATATTAATTATAAGATGTATCTGCAAGATATCATGATCCGTAAATGTAAAGAGCATGGCTATTTCAGAGGTAAGGACTGCCCGGAATGTGGAGAAGAAGGACGATACGTACTGGATGATGATCGGGAAGAGAGACTTGGAAGATTTATATCCGGTGCATTGAGACATTTCCCTGAAGATGTTGGTATCGAAATGGACCTTCAGGGATGGGTTGAACTGGATCAACTCTGTAATATCATGAAAAAACGTTATAAGTGGGGAACCATGGAGCGTCTGATCTCTCTTGTGGAGTCTGACAGGAAAGGACGCTATGAGATAGATGATGGGTATATAAGAGCAAGATACGGACACTCGGTAGATGTGGATCTGATGTCGGACTATCCCGAAAATGACCTGTCTTACCTTTATTATGGTGTCAGTCAGGAAGAAGCAGATATGTTGCTTGATAACGGTATCTATCCTATCAGACAGTGCTATGTGCACTTGAGTACGTCTTTTGAGAAGGCAAAGGAAGCTGCTTCCGTTCATACCGACAATCCCGTGATAATCGAGGTGGATGCAGATAATGCCCGACAGGACGGGGTCGATATCGTAACTGTCAATGATGATATTGTTCTTGCACGTGGAATTCCACCGGAGTATATCAGTATTGTAGAATCCGGGGAATAACCCTTATTCTACGGATACTTCGGCTAGTCCGTTATTTCTTTCTATGTGGAATCTGATATCCAGCAGCTGCTCAGTTATATGTATGTTGGTCAGGCAATGTTCTGTGAGTTCCCTGGCAGTGAATGAACCATATCCTGCCAGTCCCATATAGGGTATAAGCTGATCTGCCAGGTGAATGTCCACCGAAGCACTGGATAGCAGGTCATCAAGCAGTATTTGTGCGGCTCTGGTCCCTACTTTTTCTGCAGGTAACCCTCTTTTTCCAATACTTACAGCCCCTAACATATCCGACCATAGAGTTATACCACTACCAGTGGAAATTAATTTGTTTGTTTCAATCTCCATGGTAGCCTCTATCCCATGCTTTTTCAGCATTTCAAGGGCAGAATCTGCCTGCCTTTTAGCAACATGTTCCGGCAGATTGGAACAGTGGGATATTCCGATAATCTGTTTTTCAGCAGCTTTAAGTTCGCAACCCTTCAATTTTGAAGGTTCGATCTCTATTTCTGCCATTCCTCCTCCTTTAGGATAGTATCCTCTTTTTATAGTTCTTACATTTGCTCTGTATCCCATTCTGTAAAGGGCTTTTAATGTCACCTCTTTCAGATAATCTATGGAAGGTGACCAGGCAATATCGGTACCGCCTTTGACTTTTAGTTTTGTCTTTGATCTGGAAAAGGTAGCTATAGGCATTACTGCTTGCATGAGTAAAGGAATGCTTCCAGCAGTTCCGATAGATATATTCCGGCATATCCCCTCTATTTCCGATGGAGAAAAACAAATTTCAGTAGAGCCGGGGAAAAGACCTTCGATATCGGCATCACACAACATGCCGGCAGTTTCAATGGATCTGATGTGCTGAGGTTTTAGTCCTTCTTCTGGACGGTTCCGGCGTATGTTGCGAATGAGAACATCTTCTTTTATAATAGCAGACAGAGCAATAGCTGTCCTGAGTATTTGTCCTCCGCCTTCTCCGTATGAACCATCAATTTCTATCATGTCTTTTTGTTGCGCATTTTTTTCAGCGCACCTTTAGCTGCAAAAGTCACAGGATCAATAAGCATGGACACTGGTGGAGCATAGCAGGTTTCTATATCTACAAGTTCATCAACAGTTGTCCTTTTCCTTATGGCAAGAGTTAACGCATCTGTTCTTTCTTTAACCCCTTCACCACCAATTATCTGTGCTCCTGCGAGATATCTGTCATTGAATATGAGTTTGATGAAGAGCTTACTTCCGCCGGGATAATAATCCGCTCTTGTTGAACCTGTTGCCATGCCTGTTATGATCTTCATTTTCTTGTTCATTGCTTTTTTTGACGTGATGCCGACAGATCCGACCTGCAGATCTCCTATAACAGCTATCCAGGGATTCAGTATTGGTCCGAATTCCACCGGCTCTGCTGTTAGATTCCTTGTAATGGCTCCTGCCATTCTCCTTGCAGTGCTTGCTACCTGGCTCAACATGGGATCGCCGGTGATTAACTCATGGACTTCCACACACTCTCCGCCACAGTAGATATCCTGATGGGATATGCCATCTAAAGAAGGACGTAATTGTTTGTCGACCCTTATCCCTCCTGTTTCTCCGATATCGATGCCTGCCAACGATGCCAGTTCATTCTGTGGTTTAACACCGGTTGATAATATTACAATGTCTGCAGGGAATTCAGTAGATCCAACAGTTACCGATCTGACACTTTTTTCACCGTTAATGGATTCCGGGACATATCCTGTTAATACTTTTACCCCCATGGATTCAAGATGTTCCTTTACGGGTTCAGCCATATCCGGGTCAATGTTATGTGATAGTAACGACGTACTTCTGCTAATTATCATTGTTTCTATTTTTCTCCGGGCGGTTGCTGCTGCCATCTCCGCACCGATGGATCCTCCTCCGACAATCACTATACTGGAAGCCCTGCTCAATGATTTTTCTATCTCCATGGCATCAGAGAGTGTTCTCAGAGTAAATACGTTCTCAAGTGAGGTTCCTGGAAGATTATCAGGTATTATCGGTTTACTTCCGGTAGCGATTACAAGCTTATCAAAAACAAATTTTTCATTTCCATGGCTTATTGTCTTTTTTCTTACATCTATCGAATCAACCTTAGTTTCAAGTCTGAGGTCAATTCCCATGTCTCTGAAGAACCTGTTATCCCTCAATATGAGTGATCCGAAATCCTGTATCTCTCTTCCGATGACAAAAGGCATTCCGCACTGGCTGTATGCAGTATGTCTGTCATCGGAGAATACTGTAACGGAATAATTGCTGTGTCGTTTAAGGCTGGTAGCTACAGCCATCCCAACTGCGCCTCCGCCTATAATGATAACTTTTTCTTCCTGGGTATTTTTTTGTGGCATGTTCTCTCATAGGTGAGTATGGATATTTATCCTATTCCCATCTTATTCCTGAATTTTTGAAACTTTAAATCAAGATAGCTTGTGTTTAGCATTTCAAATGTCCAATCAGTCTTTCCTGTGATTGTCCTGATATAAACAAAGTCTCAGTATAATGTCAACCCATAAGTTTATAAAACTTTGAATTCTATAACATACTGCAGTCATCATCACATGATTGCGCATTCGATATAATATAGATACTGCGAACAAGGGTATCTTTCAATAATACAAATATAGTTTAGTCATTTGTAATCACTACAGATCCAAATATGAATCATCTACCGATAAGGTAACAACAACATCATAAAAAAGCTCACAGGTCAAAGATCTAGGTATTCAATGAGGGATTTGGAAATACCGCTTATTTGCCATGTTGGAAAACAGTCATAGTGGCATAATTGCATTCGGTGCACATAGTTATAGTTGCTACTGTTATTAGCTTGGCGTTAGTTTAGGTTAAGTGGAAATCGTCATGTTTATTCATTGAAGTTTGAGATTTTGAGTTATTTCACAGTTAGGAACTATTTCAATATGAATGGATCCTGATAGTAATTACATGTCTGCTATTTTTGTATTCCGAATTGTTCTGGTATCATCATAATATAACTTCGGAGATCATTACATATGCAAAATACAGACACTACCAAATATATAATTCATTCTAAGATCAGTGCAGATGGGGTAATCGAACGTCCTGATATAGTCGGGGCTATATTTGGCCAGACCGAAGGCTTGCTTGGTTCGGACCTCGACCTCCGTGATCTGCAGAAGACGGGCAGGATCGGAAGGATAGAAGTTGTTGTCAATGCAAAAAGTGGTAAGACCAAAGGAACTATTCTTATTCCTTCAAGCCTTGATAAAGTTGAAACATCTATTCTTGCAGCTTCACTTGAAACCATTGATAGAGTAGGCCCCTGCAGTGCAAAGATCGAAATAACGCACATAGAGGATGTCAGGGCGACAAAGCGTCAGCATATCATTGAAAGGGCTAAATTCATTTTTAAGGGAATGTTCGATGAGAACCTGCCGGAGTCACAGGAGATCGCTGATGAGGTACGCCAGTCGGTCAGGATCGAAGAGATGCAGTTCTTCGGAAAGAACAAGGTACCCTGTGGTCCTGCTGTGTTCGATTCTGATGCGATCATTGTTGTTGAGGGTCGTGCTGATGTCCTGAACCTTTTGAAGTATGGTATTAAGAATACCATTTGCGTTGGAGGTACAAATGTTCCTCCGGAAGTTGCTGATCTCACTAAAAAAAAGGACACTGTAACTGCTTTTACGGATGGTGATCGTGGCGGGGAGCTGATAATCAAGGAACTGGTGCAGGTTGCTAATATAGATTATATCGCAAGGGCTCCCGATGGAAAGAGTGTAGAGGACCTTGTTCAGAAAGAGATAATCAGGTCGCTCAGGCAGAAGGTTCCTGTTGAGCAGGTTATCGACAAGTATCTCAGTAAAGAGAAAACCTCACAGGATGACAATGGACGTGTGCAGCGTCTTTCATCAAATCGTAAAGAGAGGCGGCCTGCTTCTGATGTGAAACGTCCGACGTCTTCCAAGGTTAAGAGACCTGCCAGGGACAGAAGGCGGGACAAAAGGAAAAATATTCCTGAAAAAGTTCAAAAGGAAGAACCGGCTGCCGTGCAGAAATCAAAGGCCACTTCATCGCCTGAGAACAAAAGGTTCAAAACACATGCTACTGACCTGATAGGTACGTTCAGTGCACGTTTTCTTGATAGTGGGGACAATGTTGTGAATGAGACTGCAGTTCGCGATCTTGTCAGCACCCTTAAGGATTATCAGGATGATGTAAAAACCGTTGTTTTTGACGGCGTGGTTACCCAGAGGATTCTTGATATTGCGGCGGACAAAGGAATTGAGCGGCTTATAGGTGCAAAAGTTGGCAGTGTTACCAAGCGACCGGCTTCTGTTAAGGTAATGACTGCTTCTTCTTTATAAATTCCGTACTGTGCTTGCGCACAGTATATATATTTCTTATTGATTATTTATTTTATTTTTGTTTGTTCTCATTTTTTTGTTTTTTAAGACTTGTATTGTTCATATTTAATCATTGTAATTACACCATAAAGTCTATAAGCTGAACAATAGGAAACGTTTTCCGTGGGAAATACCTTTATTAGCTAATATATCAATTATTTTTAGTGCATAATTTTTAACTGTGCACTGGAAAACAGTAACTATTCATTTACGCAAAGGTTGGTTGGTATGCATAAAGATGAATTGATACAATTACATACATTGATGGCACAGATCAAGAGACATTTTGAACACATGGGAATGAACAATTCTTTTAATGAATATAATTCTCTTTCCATAAGTCCTTTACATGTTCACCGGAGTAAGGCTGAACACAAGCATGCTATTTTTGTCCTTGGAAATGATATAGCCTCTGCATTATCGCAGGATGATATTTCAGGTATGGGGAGAACCTCCGAAAGAATGCATGAACTTGCTGTAAGGGCCAGTGAACGTCTGGCAAATACAAACTGATTATATATCTATAATTGCAGAGTCAACTGGGGTGAGGCGTTTTTTCATGATGATGCCATCCTCTCCGTCGGAGTAATAACCATGTTGTATCCAGCATGAGATGAATTCCATGCGTTTGTAAAATGCCCGGGCCCTTATATTTGTAATTCGCACTTCCAGACTTGCGAAGTGAAGCAATTTGCCACTAAAAAAGGACAGTATGGAATTCATTAGCCTGGTTCCAATACGCATGCTTCTGAACCCTTCCTTTACAGCAAGTGAAAATATTCTCCCCTCATTCTCTGTTAGCTGGTATCCGACAACGAAACCCACTATGCAGCCATTATATTCGGCAACAAGGAATCCGTCATTGTTCATCTCATAGAAGTTCATGTAGAGAAATGGGTTATGTTCTGAAAACGCCTCTGATTCGATCTCCAGAACATCTTCAAAATCAGATGGTTCAAATTTTCTTACTATTATCATCTAAAAACCACGTTGGTTTTCATTTTATTTTTTTGACGTGACGCAGGTCTACAGCTACTCCGCGATTAGATCTTTTCATTTCGTTTCCACTCATATTGGCTCTTCCGACAGCAATTGCCTTTTTACCTTTTATGAATACTTCGTCGTTTGGTCTTATGGCCGGATCAGCATCAAGAACACCGGGAGCAAGAATAGATCCCTTGGGGACGAAATCATCAATACTCACTATGTATTTTCCTGTCTCAAGCATGGACTTAACTCCCTCAATGGTTATTGCAAGGGTTCCGTACTGAGGTACCAATGTTGTCAGTTGCTTCTTTCCCATAAAGACCTGATGTTTTGGGAAAGGACCTTTGATCTTAGATCCTTCGGGGACCAGCAGATATCCGCTTCCCTTGCCGAAATGGTAGTCTGCCACGGCTTTTATAAGATCCTTTTGGATATGTTCATTGCTACGCTTTCTCCCTGTACAGAGTTCTGACATTGTTTCACGGAGATTTTTAAGGGATTCAGGTGAAGTTACATTTCCGAGACTGCTATATATTATATCTATACCTAGTTTTTCTGCTACTATTTCGCATATTGTGCGATAGGCATCCTCTACATGTGCAACAATGTGCTTATAGTGATGCTGTGAAAGGTAATTTTCCAGACAGGATGCAACCCACTCTTTTTCTTCTGCATCCCAGTATCCGGTAACGGTTGTATCATAGTGTGCAGCCGGGTATGTAAGTTCGAGTTCTCTCGGAACGATTCCTATAGGTGATGTGATTATAATCTCATGTACGAATTTGCGACTTTTCCCAAGTGCTTTTATGTATTTCCAGTGGGATTTTGATGTTGAATAAGGTTTTCTGGCAGAACATGGAAGGAGCAGGAGCACATCTGCCTCAGGGGGAGTATACCTTTCCTGTATCCTTTTTGCGAATCTTACTATCTCCGCCCTGTTCTGTGATTCTCCGCAGGTTGCAATAAGTTTGTTGTTCCTTGCAATGGGACTCTGGCTTTCCATGAACTCATACTCGGAATCTGTGAGTCGCATAAGTGCGGTAAGCCATGTATGAACTCTGCACTGTCCTTCGATATATTCGCGCAATGTGCCTGCACGTATCTTTTCTCTTACAAGTGAAGCCTCTGCTTCCATTGCATTGGTGTTGTGTTCTTCCAGGATGGAAGCACGATCTTTTTTATCCATTTTCAGGAGATCAGAAGGCTCGGTGGATGAACATGCACTGCAGCGGCATGGAAGTTCTGTCAGGGAATTAAGATGGAACTGCCCTGCAGATGTAAGATAGATATCATTATGGCCTGCAATTATAGCTCTTGTATTGTCGAATACATCAATCCCCAGGTAGACAAGCATTGCCAGATTCTCAGGGGTACAGATATTTGGTGCGTAGATCGCTGTGTCAGGTGCAATTTCCTTTTTCATTTCGATAAGGGTATCAAGAAAACGTCTTGCATTATTCTCCAGACATCCGGCACCTTCCATCACGTAAAGGTCATGTTCTTTCACTTTTTGTCCCGGAATGTAAATTACTCCTGTGGCCCCTTTAAATTCAGCTTCTGATCCTGCTCTTTCCGCAAGCTTCAATGCAAGATCAAGGGGTGCATCAGGTGTAATGTCTTGATGAGGACTTATTATCAACGCATCTTTTCCAGCTTTCTTTCTGATATCCCTGAGATTCTCCATGGCTTCTTCAAAACTGTTGTATCTCCATAGGGTACCACTGTCTATTATGGCACTTTCTGGAGAATCAAGTTTTCTCGTGTTAAGTATATAGGGTGTCCTGATATTTTCTTTAAGAAAGAACTTTCCCAGTCTTGCTGCGCCATCTCGCTGCTCTACCTCAAAGTATCGTGTCATTGCTGCTTAATAGTTGTAGTCTGATGTAAATGTTGCCCTTACCAAAAAGTATAAATTGTACTATCTCACTTACAAAACAGTTCCATGAAAAAATCCTATTTACTTAAAAAGCTGCAGGAAATTGTCGGAAATGAAAGGGTTTCGGTATCTTCTGCGGAACTTTATTGTTATTCATGTGATGCTTCCCAGATAAGGGGAATGCCTGATTTTGTTGTCATGCCTGCAAGCACTGACCAGGTCTCAAAGATAGTCCGACTTGCAAATGAAAATGAAATAGCTGTGACAGCAAGAGGTGCAGGTACCGGACTGGCCGGAGGAGCAGTGCCTGTAGAGAATGGTATTGTACTGGACATGTCATCAATGAACAGGATTCTGGATATGGATCTTGATAATCTTCAGGTGACAATAGAGCCGGGCATTGTTCAGGAAAAGCTGAACGAGATACTCGAGCCACATGGTCTTTTCTTCCCTCCTGATCCGGGAAGTTCTGCAATGTGCACACTTGGTGGACTCATTGCAAACAATGGAAGTGGAATGCGCTCAGTCAAATACGGTACCACCAGGAATTATGTGCTTGGACTTGAAGTAGTGCTGGCAGACGGTACTGTGATCAATACCGGTTCCAAGGTTTCAAAATCCGTTGCAGGATATTCTTTAACTGACCTTTTCGTAGGTTCAGAAGGAACGCTTGGCATTATAACAAAGGCCACCCTTAGGTTGAGGGCCTTGCCAAAAGAGCGCTCTGTCCTGCTTGCATCCTTCGATGATCCGGAACATGCAGGCAAAGCGGTGGTTAAGGTACTTTCTTCAGGAATAGTTCCTTCAGCATGCGAAATACTTGACAGGAACATTATAGATGCGATTAATACATACGACCCTAACATAAGCCTCCCGCAGGCCGGTGCGATTCTTATGTTCGAGGTTGACGGCACGGAAAACAGTGTCCTTGAAGGAATAGAGATGATAAAGGACTCATGTAGTGATCTTGCAACCAGTATAAAGGCAGCTACCGATAAGGAGGAAAGAGATGAAATATGGGCTGCCAGAAGACTTGTAGGTGCCGCGGTTTCCAGGCTGGACCCGCTGCGCACCCGTGTATATGTTGGCGAGGATATCGGTGTTCCGATAAAAGAACTTCCCGGGATGCTTCACAAGGTACGTGAGATCTCTGAAGAGTTCGACCTGCCTATCATGACCTACGGTCATATCGGTGATGGGAACCTTCACACTGGAATGTGCATCGATGTACTTAGTGACAATGAATGGGATAAACTGAACAGGGCGGCAGATAAGATACATCGTACTGCAATAGATATTGGTGGAACCGTCACTGCAGAGCATGGTGTTGGCAGTGCACGGTCTGATTATCTTGAGCTTGAGCTGGGCAAAGGTCTTGATGTAATGATATTGATCAAAAAGGCGCTTGATCCAAAAGGAATTCTTAATCCCGGGAAAATGGGGGTATGAGAATGAACGATTTGGATATGCGCTCAATACTGAAATGTGTACGTTGCGGAACATGTCGTTCAGTCTGTCCTGTATTTGATGTCATTGGCTGGGAATCCTCAAGTTCCCGTGGACGTATGCTTGTTGCCCATGGTATATCCCAGGGACTTGAAGTGGATGAGAGTGTATTTAATAGTATCAATACCTGTACAACATGCGGACTATGCGAACAGATGTGTCCTTCAGGAGCCTCTCCTGTTGAGGTTATAGAAAACCTGAGACATCAACTTGTGCTTAAGGGTAAAATGACCGCTGCACAAAAATTGTTGAGGTCGGAAGCTCTGGAAAAAGGCAATCCCCTTGGTGAGATCCGGGAAAGAATGGCATGGCTTGGTGATTCTGAAAAGGATGTCAGAGATAAGGCAGATTACGTTTTCTTTGCAGGTTGTCTGGCTTCATACAGGTATCCTGAACTTACAAAAAGGACCTTTGATATTCTGAAAAATTTTGGTGTTACTGTGATGCAGGAGGAAGTTTGCTGTGGTTCCCCCCTTCTGAGAACAGGCTCTGACCCTTCGGAACTGGTATCAAAGAACCTGGAACAGATCAAAAAGATTGGTGCACATACGATAATTACCGGTTGTGCTGGCTGTTTCACAACACTAAAGAACGATTATCCGGAAGATATGAACGTAATTCATGTAACTGAATTCCTTGCAGAGCATCTTGATGAGATGGAACTTAAAAAGCTGGACCTGAAGGTTACCTACCATGACCCCTGTCACCTTGGGAGGTGTAACGGTGTTTTCGATGCCCCAAGGCAGATAATCGAATCGATATGTACTCTTGAGGAAATGGCGAGCAACAGGGAACTGTCCCGATGTTGCGGAGCAGGTGGTGGTGTACTTAAAGGTTATCCGGAACTTGCAACTGAGCTTTCAAAAAAGAGACTTGAGGAAGTTCCTGATAATGTGGATTATCTTGTAAGCGCATGCCCTCTTTGTTGCACAAACCTCAAACGTGGTAATCCTAAGATCGAGGTCATTGATGTGATCGATCTGCTGGAAATGGCTATGAAATAGTAATTTAGTTTTCTTTTCTCTCAATTGTTCATAATCATTTTAAGAATATGTAAAGAGAGTGTAGTTTATGCTCTCTTTATTTTCCTGCCAAGTATCAAGGCAAGAACGGTTCCTATTACCTCAAACCCGGGGATTGGCATACTCTCCTTAGCAAGGTCATTTGGCTCTTCAACTTCCTGCACAGATTCCAGCTCATTGTCTTTGTATCCATTCATTTTTCTGAGTTCCCGGTAGTCCAGATTAAGTCTTTTTGTCACAAGAAATGCAGGATATTTTCCAGCATCAGTATTCCCACCCAGAACATCATATACTATGCAGGAACCATCATCTGACCAGTAGACTTCATAAATGGCTGATTTTTCCCATTTCATTGGTGTGTTTTTAGTACTTTCTATGTAAAAAGGTGTCAATTCTCTGTGCAGCAGGGTATTGTTGTGAACAGAGCAGATATCTATGGCATATTGACCATTTCTGCCTTCATCAAAGAAAACCACCCTTGGTGCTGCGTACATCTTACTGTCAGGTGAAAAAGCAACTCCATAATAGCTCATTGTTATTATATTCCTGATGTTTGTCTCTGTTCCCGCAACCGTGTCATTTATAACATAATCTTCAACACCCACTCCATTTTCTGAATCCAGCGCCTTCTTATATACACTGTACTTACCATCAGGACTGGTGGTTGTTCCTGGAGTAAGCCTATAGTTCAGGTGTATCTGTGAATGTACTCCGTCTTCACTGTATGCGACTATCTGGTGTGCCTCTACACTATCAGGGTTCGTGTATGATTTAGAATAGAACATACTCTCAGTCACGGTCTCATCAATGCTTATGACCGGGCTGGCCATAATACATGATATGTTGATGATAAGTGATAACATAATTAATATTAATAATCTGTACTTCATCGCACTACTTCCATTTTGCATTGTAAAATATGTGTTTGGAATAAATAAACATATATGTGTTAAAAAGATAACGATTTAATTTGTTCCTTTAATCATGCTCAATTTACATTTTAATACGTACGGATTCATTTCAGCAAGGACATATTTCACCATCCGCTTCTTCCTTTCCTCTTCCGGCGGATAAGACAATTCCAGGAATTACCAACAAGATCCATCCTGTTACCTCTTTTCAATCCCTGGTACACAAGATTATAGTTTCCGGGTTCTCTGTAATGTAAAAGCGCTCTCTGGATGCTTTTTTCTTTTTTTGAAGTCGCCACATATATTTTCTTTCCTGTAAAAGGATCAAGTCCGGTGTGGAACATACACGTTGCGGTGGTCATGGGTGTGGGAGTGAAATCCTGTACCTGTTTAGTGTAACGACCGGTATCTCTGATGTATTCCGCAGTTTCTATCATGTCCTTCAATGTACAACCGGGATGACCTGACATGAGGAATGCCACAAGATACTGATCTTTTCCGAGCTTTTCATTGATCTCGTTGTACTTCTGCTCGAATCTCTCAAAAACAGCCCTATCAGGTTTTTTCATTATGTCGGTAACGTGGTCACAGTAATGTTCAGGTGCAACCTTAAGCTGGCCGCTGACGTGATGGGCGCAGAGTTCTTCTATGTATTCTTCATCAAGTAACGCAAGATCATAGCGCACACCGTAACCCACAAATACTTTCCTGATACCCGGCAATTCTCTGAGCCTGCGCATGAGTTCAACTAGTTTCTTATGGCTTGTGTCGAGTGAAGGACAGGCTTCTGGGTAAATGCATACCTTATCCTTGCAGACCCCGTTTTTTTCCCATTTTTTGCATTCCATTCCGTACATGTTGGCAGAGGGTCCTCCAAGGCCATTTATGGTACCTCTGAATTCCCTCATATCTCTGAAACTTTTAGCTTCTCT
>JAASSR010000039.1 GCA_021767785.1 Methanolobus sp. | reverse complement strand
TCCCCCTCTCGGCGCCATATTACTATTCTTTTATTCAGCTTTATATTTTCAAATTGGTTTATTAGCTTTTTATGTATTTCTTACATATACACTCAGCAAACCGTAATGATGAGGTAATATGATGAACAAAGCAGAAGTATTCCACATAAAACAAAACATGGATGTTGATGGAAACGGGAACACACTTGTGAGATGTCCGCAGTGTGAGAATGAAATTATTGTTACGTTCTCTAATATTGCCGACGATAGCATGTCACTTGCTGAGTTTATAGAGTGTCCTGTTTGCAACAGTATTCTGGATCAGGTGCATCCCTCTGAAAGCTTAAACAAAAACATAGCTGATCATGTCACAAAACAATTGCTAAAAGGTACTGAACTCGATATTGGTAATGTGTTTTCAAAAAGCTGATATTCAGCTGCATGTGAATTGAATGATCTTCTATCCTGTTCTGGAACTGATCATTTTTGGTTTACAGGAAAGTATTTAAGTAATCAACCTATAGTGAGTGCTCACCTGTATCTACTCTATTACACAAATAGTCTTAAATAAGACAAATGGTATATACAGGCGAGTTATTCTATTAATCTTTAGAAATGCCAGCCCCCAAATCAGGGGGTGTGTCGAAACCTAAGTTTCGGGGCTACAGGACGTTTCGTCCCTAAGGAGGATAAAATAATGGCAGACGAAGAAATGAGACACTTAGTCCGTATCATGAATACTGACCTTCAGGGTGGTCAGCCTGTAATGTACGCGCTGACAGGTATTCGTGGTATAGGGCTCAGAACATCAAGAATTATAGTTGAAAGCACGGGTATCGACCCGAAAGAACTGATCGGTTATCTTTCCGATGAGGATGTTGCGAAGCTCGATGCAGCAATAGCTGATTTTGAGAACAACGTACCTACATGGATGCTCAACAGGTGTGCAGACCCAATGACAGGTGATGATAAACATCTCCTTGGTCAGGATATTGTTATGACCCTCAGAGAGGATCTGAACAATCTCAAAAAGATCAGGGCATATCGTGGTATCAGGCATGAGAGAGGTCTCAGGGTCAGAGGTCAGAGAACAAAGTCCACAGGAAGGCGTGGCTCAACCATTGGCGTAAGTAAGACCAAATGATAGGGTGATCTTATGGGATATCCGGGTAAAAAAAGAAAGAGTTATGATACTCCAAAGCACCCCTGGCAGGCAGCCAGGATGGCCAATGAAGTAGAGCTTATCAAGAAATACGGTCTTCGTAACAAGAAAGAACTCTGGAAGGCTGTCAGTATCCTTAGAAGATACAGGGCAGATGCACGTAGGATTCTTGCAGAATCCGCAGAATTTGCGGAAAATGAACTTGCAGGTCACCTAAAGACCGAATCCACAGAGATCCTTGAGAGGCTGAGAAGATATTCGATCCTTCCTTCTGATGCAAATATAGATGACATTCTTGCACTTCAGACCGAAGCTATTCTTGAGCGCAGGTTGCAGACACAGGTTTACAGGCTTGGTCTTGCAAGAACACAGAAACAGGCAAGACAGTTCATAACACATGGTCACATTGCAATTGATGGAAAGAAAGTAACGGTTCCTGGTATGCTTATCTCTAAAGAGGATGAGATGCAGATCGATTACTATGGAAATTCACCACTCACAGGTGAATCACATCCAGAAAGACCGGCACAGATCGCTTCAGCGATCGCAGGCTCGGGGGAGGAGTAAGCCATGGCATCAAATGGAATCTGGGGCGTAGCTCACATAAAATGTTCGTTCAATAATACTATTATTACAGTTACTGATATCACTGGAGCAGAGACCATCGCCAAATCATCCGGTGGAATGGTTGTTAAAGCGGCACGTGATGAAAGCTCACCATACACTGCAATGCAGATGGCAGGCCAGCTTGCCGATGTTCTCAAGGACAAAGGTATCGAGGGTGTGCATATAAAAGTGCGTGCACCCGGAGGTAACAAGCAGAGGAGCCCTGGTCCAGGGGCACAGGCAGCTATCAGGGCATTTGCCAGAGCAGGTATCAAAATAGGAAGGATACAGGATGTAACACCTGTTCCTCATGATGGTACACGTCCAAAGGGCGGCAGAAGAGTATAAATAACAATGGATATGAACTCATGACAATGGAAGTAGACATACTTGAACTATCAGAGAGGTCTGCAAGGTTTATATTGTCAGATGCAAATGCAGCTTTTGCTAATGGTATAAGGAGAGCGGCCCTCTCTGATGTACCAACTCTTGCTATAGATGACGTTAATATCTACAATAATACATCAGTCCTTTTTGACGAACAGTTAGCTTTAAGGCTTGGTCTTATACCTTTGACAACAGACATTGAGGAGTTCGTACCCGTTGAAGAGTGCACTTGCGGTTCGGAATGTCCTGCGTGCAGGGTATCCCTTACTCTCAGTGCGGAAGGTCCTAGAATGGTCTATTCAGGTGATTTTGTATCATCTGATGAAAAAGTACAACCGGCTGATCAGAATATTCCTATCATTGATCTGAAGGAAGGTCAGAAAGTAGTGCTTGAGGCTATTGCACATATGGACTATGGCCACAAACATGCAAAATGGCAGGCAGGTATAGCCTGTGGCTATAAGAATATGCCTGTTGTCAGGTTTGAGAACTGTGATGAGTGTGGAGCATGTGTGAAGGAATGTCCGCAGGATATAATTCAGATCGGCCCGAACGGTGCAGAAATATCCGGCGATGATATCCTTAAATGCATACTCTGTAAACTCTGTGTATCAGTATGTGACATCGACGCTATAGCCGTATCTGAAGATGAAAGGTCTTTCATTTTCACGATGGAATCCGATGGATCCTACACAGTCCAACAGTTAATTATAAATGCAGGAACAACAATTAAGGAGAAAGCCAGCCAGTTGGAACAAATATTAGAGTCCCTCTGACACGGTTTAGGAGATTTTCTCTCCTTTAATTTATAGAATGTAAGTCTTGATGCGGGGGTTGCCCAGCCAGGCCAAAGGCGCTAGGTTGAGGGCCTAGTCTCGTAGGAGTTCGTGTGTTCGAATCACACCTCCCGCACCAAACTTTTCCAAAAAAACTCTCTTCAGGATCAAATAGAATTGAAGTTAAATTTTAAATGATTGTTCCCGTAAGCATGTCTTAATGCGGGGGTTGCCCAGCCAGGCCAAAGGCGCTAGGTTGAGGGCCTAGTCTCGTAGGAGTTCGTGTGTTCGAATCACACCTCCCGCATCATATATATTCTATTAACATTTTTATACGTCGTTCTTGATATTGGATTTATAAGTGCATGTATGCCGATTCAAAGTTATCTGTTGTTTAATAATGACCTATCTGGATTCAACACTTTCAAAAGTGTATCAACAATTGCTAACACAGGTTGGAATAATTTCACTTTGTTGCTCTGGAATGATGCCTTACTTCGTCAATCTCCGCTTTACCAACAACCTTTAAAAAATGGGCTACACGAGTGGCAGTATGTTGATTTTTTTCTTTCATGCGGGACTGATATATTCGTATAGAGCGCAGAAAGTCTATTTTACGAAATTCCGGCCAGAAAGGCGCACAGAAATATGCAGCACATTCGCTTCCATTTGCCTGCCATGGGAGAAAATTGGATACTCTTTCATCTCCTCCTGTGCGTATAATCAGATCTACGTCAGGAAGAGCTGTAGTTCCTGAAGGATACAGATGACCTGATATCGTATCTTCATCAATATCATCGGGTTCCAGTTCGCCGGATCGAACCTTTTCAGCAATCTTCCTGACTGCCTGGATTATCTCCTGCCTTCCTCCATATGCTATGGCAACATTGAGATTGAACTTATCATACTCTGATGTTACCAGTTCTACATTCTTAATTGATTGCTGTAGTGACTCTGGTAATTTTTCTAGATCTCCGATGGCATGGACACGCATTTTTCTTTCATGTGTCCTTTCATCTACAATTATATTATCGAACTTCACTTTTATAAGATCGAATAGTTTATCTTTCTCATCACTGGATCTGTTGAAATTTTCAGTTGAAAAAGCATATATTGTAAGGTATTCTACTCCAAGCTCACAACACCATTCCATTACTTTTTCAGTAACATCAGCTCCTATCCGATGCCCAAAAGAGCTTATCTGGCCAATCTTGCGTGCATACCTGCGGTTCCCGTCCATTATTATGGCTATGTGCCGTGGAACATTTAATTCCTGAACTTCCTGAGTAAGCAGGTATTCATATCCTTTGTAAAATAATCGGGGTATACTTTTTAGTATGATTACCCTCCGGTTCTTAAGTTAAATTACTTTTCATTTCGTTTTTATTAGAAGTCATTATTATATAATAACAAATATGTGCAAAATCAGTAATTTTCAAGAACGGATTTTACGATTTCTTTGTAATCTTCTTTGAGTAAATATATGTTATGGTCACCTGTGACATCAATGCTCAGAATACCAAGTCTTGTATTCATAAGACCGACCATTGCAGATACTCCTCTGTAACTCACATCAAAATCCGTATTATGAAGATGTTCGTACACATCACCAGTAGTAAATTTGCCGCCATTCAGGAACAATTTCAGTACGACTTTACGTATACCAGTATCATCGCGACTAAGATATTTTATAAGTCTATCTCTTACCCGCTCTTCAATCGTTTCCAGTACAAACACCTCTTTCTTCAATATGTTATTTTATCTTATAAAACTATTTATTTCCGATAGTTCTAAAACCTTTCTTGGATATGAAAATTGTATCTTCTATATCATTCTAACATATATATTTTAGCCTTTCTATAGTGGTATCTTTTCAACAATCATTCCATCCTTAAATGGATATTTTTCAATAATATGCAATTTTCTTGAAGGATTCTTCACATATTCTTTTAGATCTTCAAGTATCCACCATGCAATATCGATACCATCAGGATTTATTTCCATCATATCGCAAGGTATATCCATCTCTGACAATTCATACTTTAAAATTTTCATATCATCAGGGTCTGGCACTTCTATATGTCCATAATAAATAGTACCATCCTCACTGATCTCATCAAAAGCCCTTGCAGTGGTTTCAGCAATTCTTATTAGACGTTTTCTAAGCTGTACAGCATCTTTGTAGCTGGATGAACAAAAGTGTATTTTCCTGCAATCACTGCTAATGCGCTGTGCATATTCCTCGGATCCAGCCACAGAATTTGATATTTCATCCCTGAGCTTAAAATTCAATTTCTTCATCGCATCAGCATTTGTATCAGAGAATTCCAGTTCATTGAGATTCAGGAAACATGCTGCTCTATCCGCGAAGAGGGCAACCTTGTCGGCGCCATCGATGGAGGGGATCTCAATTCCTGCTTCCATGCCTGTCTCTTTAGCAAACTTTATTGAGTCGGCGTAATTAGTATCCTCAAGTATGTTCCACTGGTCTACAGGAGGATGGAATCTTATCTCATCCAGCCCTGCTTCTGCAAGTTCTTCCAATGTTTCTTTGTCCGGCGCAAAAGAAGTGTACATATGTATATGATGAAGAGGCCCAAAATTATTTTTCAATAATCTTATGTAATGGAGAACCTTTTTTTTCCTTAACAGAGGCTCTCCACCAGTTATACCCGTTCCAAGTGCATTCATCTGTCGGGCTTCATAAAGCACGTCTTTATCGGTAAGGATTTTTCTTTCATTAGCGTATGTTGCATCAATGCGTCTCTCTTCAGAAACAGGACAATAAAAACAATCTTTAGGACATAATCCTGTGATGAAAAGGACCATTTTTGCTCCCTGCTGACAAAGTTTACAACCCTCTGAAAGAAAGGAATAAAATGAACCTGCTTCTCCCTGTATGATATTACTCATCCTGGCATTCTATTCATTGCAGGTATATAAGGTTATTTTTGGTTCTTCAAGTTAAACTTTATTTAAGATTCGGACGTTAATTTGTTTTGATGGAAGAACGAGACGGTTTTATTGTATCCATTGGATGTAGAAAATGTGGTAAATGTGAAAATGTTTGCCCCAATGGTGCACTTTACAGAATAGATGGTTTTGCTAATGTGGATCATGAAAAATGTAATCTTTGCATGAAATGCGTAAAGGTATGTCCTAACAAGGCTCTGGTCTATATAGAATGACCGGAGCCTGTAGGTCATAGGATATAATTATTGTGTTTTATTTGTCCATGCCAATGGAAAATGCTTTTCCGAGTAATTTACCGAGTCCGTAATATTTTCTTTCAGGGGAGTAGATAACAGGTTTGATCCTGCTGATCTCCGGATTTCCTTTATCGTCAAGTACGGATTCTTCAGCCTTGATGTCAAGTATCTCACCAATGAATTGAGTGTGAAGACCCAGCTCGAAACTCTGCACAAGTTTACATTCAAGCACCACAGGGAATTCTTCTACATAAGGAGCGTAAACAAGTTCACTTTTGACAGGACTAAGTCCCATCTTTTCGAATTTGTCTACATCTTTACCACTTGCAATTCCAAAATAATCGGTTTCTCTGACATAATCCTCGGATGGTATATTGATGGTAAAAGCTTCTTTTTCCATAATGTTTGCGTAACTGTAAGTTGCTTTTCTCAGGGATACACAGATACATGGAGGATCCGAGCAGCAGATGCCTGCCCAGGCTGCAGTCATAGCATTTGCTTTTCCGAACATGTCATAGGTACCCACAAGCCAGGCTGGTGTGGGGTATGCTAAGGATTTAGCTCCGATTGATCTTTTCATAAACAGACCTCTATAAAAAAAAGGTTTTGTGAAGGCTTTAACTTTGCGGCAGCCATTTTGTCTATCTATTCATATCATACCTCTGAATATTATCCTTGAGAATATTGTTGAAACAGTGAATATAATTATGGTGACAGGAAGTGTCTGCCCGATCTCATAACGTAATTGTGCTTTATCTCCTCCGTATTCAATTGTTCCTGCAAAGCGTACGAGTATTATAGTTATCAATATGACGTAGATACCTATTGAGAGCATAAAAAGATCGGATGGAATGGATTGATTCAGATTTTCGGGGGAAATCTGTGCAGGTCCGGGTAATGTATTCTCAGGTAGCCGGTTGATACTGTCTGATATATTCTGAAGTATTTTTGCTATTACTTCCGAGAGTGCTATAGTAATACCTGCAATAAGAGGTGCGAAAATTGAGGCCGTTGAACGCATGGTGGATGTCATATCATAAAGTGACTGCTTGATATTGAGTTCCACTTCCTGTAGCTCTTTGAGGTGGTCTGCAAGTTTGACAATTGCAACGCCTGCAACCTCATGACTTTTATGGACACTTTGTATAAGCAGCATCATTGTTGTTTTTATTCTTTCAGAGTATATGTCTTTAAAAGCCCCGAAATCCTCATCAAATATTGCGGAACGGATATCTGTTCTCATGTTCATCAGATTGATCGATATACCTTCAAGAGCACCGGCTATATCAGCTCCTTTCATGGTCGAGGCTGTATGTATGAATGCTTCCTCTGAGGATCTACCTTCGGATATTCTTCTTCCCAGAATGAAAAGGGCATCTGAAAATTCATTTTCCATCTTCCTTATTTCATCTCTTATTTTCTTGTAAGGGGCGTAGCTGATATTCAAATAGACTGCAACAGCAAATACGATTCCCCATATTATGAAAAGTGTGGGTGGAATGATGCCGTTCAGGGTTCCTGTTGAAACAATATTCATGGGATTCCCTCTGAGTATCAGCAGGTATCCCATAGATGCTATGACAATACCGATGACAGAAGAAAGTAACAAGGTGCATTTTTTCCTTTTTTTGATTCCTTTAAGTGAAGGATGAATGTCTGGGATGTCCTGTGGAACAAATGCAGCAGGCCTTTGCATCAGTATGTATTCGGCATATGCAAAAGTAAGCAGTGGCAGTATTATATTATATACTATCACGAGTGTTCCTATGCCAAAACGTACTCCTACGACTGTGATGGCAGGCATGAGTGCTACCAGTGCAAGTGGTATCAGGATGAATATCGAATAAAGTACATATGTTGGTGTTTTAAGTTTGGATGCAAAACTATCCATGAGAGTTCGTGTACTTTCAAGCACAAGATCAAGAGATCTGTTAAGAGTGATTATCCTCTGTGCTTCGTCAGGTTCACTGGTGGAACTTTTGATCAGGTGTAATGCCCTTTTGAAGTATTCGCTATCCTTTCCCCAGAGGTTTGAAAATTCAAGTATTGCATCTTCAATTCCTCTGTATTCCCTCACATGCAGGTTCCATATCATTTTTTTCAGGTCCTTTGCCAGTGGCCTGCCGGAGTTCCCGGCTGCAAAATGAATAGCAACTTCCATGTTAGGTACAAGTTTCATGGACATGACCATGTAGCTGATGATTTCCGGCATATCACCAAGTGAGCTTACCTTCATCCATCTGGCATGTATTTTGATGTACTCACTCATGTAAATTAATATTACAAGTGGGAACAACAGACTCAGTAGAATAACTGCTCTGAGTGTGGACATTTCAAAGGAAATAGCCCTGAAGAGAAAGAAATCAAATATCAGTGCCCCTATAAGTGCAAGGGTTGCAGCGACATAGGAAAAAAGGACGGTTTCATGAGGTTCAAGTCCCATGCCTGTATAGATCATCGCGTCCCGATAGCTTTCACTGATAGAATCTTCCGCTTTTTTTCTGAATGAATCGAAATCATGTATAAGCCATTTGAAATTTGCATTAGTGAATTTACAGGCCTGATAGTACCAGTTCTCACTGTACAGTCTGACCACCCTCACTAAAATATTCTCCCGGTCCAGTCAATTTCTCATGGGATTCAGATATCATATCAGAAATATTGTATTGTTCATTTTTCTCTTCTGTAGTTCCGGCAAATTCATCGAACCATTCAATCCATCTGCTATAAACTCTCTTATAATCAGTTCCTTCAGGTTCTGATAATTCCCTGTCCATTAACAGCCAGAACATATTGTTGGCGGCTGCAACACTTTCTGCTTCCAGTAAATAAGGCTGTTGTTTCCCGTATTCGGCAATTTTACCTTTTATCCTGGCTCTCAGGCGAATATTGTTTGAAGCATCATCCATTGAAATGCCCCATTTGTCAGCGATCTTACCTATGAGCACGGATTGACCTCTGTCCATAATGTCTGAAGGCCTCAGACGATCTTCTGATGCATCATAGTTCATGATATCCGAGAATACGTTAGCTGAATCTTCATCCCATTTCTTATTGACTTCTGCAACCTGTATTATACGACGTTTCATTGTCATGCTTCCGGATATACGTGTGTTGGAACAGACTATCACAGCGTCTGTGGCCTTGAAAGAAGCAGGCGGTACTCCAAGAGTATTAACGATTCTTTCGTAAACCGCATCAGTAGAAGAACCATGTATTGTTCCTATAACAGAATTTCCGGCTGCACCAACTTGCATAGCTTCATATAATACTGACACTTCAGGACCCCTGACCTCCCCCATGATAAGAGATGAACTTCCAAGTCTCAGAGAAGCACGCAACGCCATGGAAGGTTCGATCTCCATTCCATATTTCATGATCGCGGATTGAGAGTTAAGACCCTGCACTTTCCATCCCATTTTTTGTAGCTCTTCTACAGGTATCTCAGGTGTATCTTCTATAGTGATCATACGATATTTTTGTGGTATCTCAAGAAGCATTGCACTCATCAGTGAGGTCTTTCCGGCGCCGACTCCTCCTGCAACCAATACGGAGGCCTGTCCATCCATTATAAAGCTCAGAATTCCTGCCGTGAGTGTTGAAATAGATCCATTGTTTATCATTTTTGGCAATGTCCATGGATTGCGGGCATGTTTTCTGAATGCGTAGGCAATTCCATTTGCACTCAGCGGATCGCCGATGACAGAAACACGTACTCCATACTCTTTCAAGAACATCTCAAGAACGGGTGTAGCTTCCCCGAAAGGTCTTCCACTTATGGAACGTAACCTTGAGACCATAGATTCCATGTCTTCCTGGGAAAGAAAGATGTTTGTTATACATTCTTCACCGTCTATTACAACATGAACCGGATTATGGTCTGCAGGTGCATTCACGTAAACATCCGTCACACGTTCGTCAGATAGAAGGTCTTCAAGTATTCCCAGTCCTGTTGTATATTTGGTGAGGAGATCGCAGCAGAGTTTCACTTTTGAAGGATCCGAAGTGATATATTCCGCACCTGTTTCTTCAAGCAGCAACTGTTTGCTGAGTCTTCTGAAATATTCTCTGGAATTTCCCGGCTCTGCAAATTTCAAATCTGCAGGTCGATGTGCTGCCATTTTCTTTCTGATCTTTTCAATGAGTTTTAGTTCCCTTTCTCCCAGCGAGTACTCCACAGGGTTGATAATGTACATTTTTTCAGGACGGTCGGTCAACTGATAGATATTAACCTGTAAACTTCTCTCGTTCAGGTAACTTGTATCATAGCATTCCAGAAATATTGTGTTGTCCGGTGGTTCCGTATATATTCGGGATGTGGAAAAAGGAGGTCTGACATATGATCTCAGGTATCTCTCATATTCTATGCCTGACTCCGGATAACGATCGGTGAGTGAATACGAATAAGCATTCCCCTGGAAATCCAATTCCGTATTTTCTGTAATTTTTTCCGATATAAGCTTCATTTGATTGAGGATATCTGTGAATTTTTTACTACATGCTTCACATTCAGGATTCATTTCAAAGTTGCCAGATCTCCAATTCTTTTTTTCACTGTATTCAATGAGTTTGTTGATAGTGTAACATGCTTTTAAAGGATCGTTTTTAAGTGATTTAATTATCATCTCAATTATTTGTGAACGTTCTTTTCTGCAAAGATGGTCCCTCTCACATGATCCGGTTACAATCTTTGAACTTTTATATGTTATAACCTTATCAAAAAAGCCTGCCATATGATATATGGCTTTTAGTGATCTACCTTCGTAATCCCTTTCATATAGTTTTTTGAGGGTCAGCCTTCCTGCAGCAGGCTCTTTCTTCAATATTTCAAAGATGTTCTTCCTGCAGATCTCGTTTTCAAAACTGGATTCACAGTTGCATTCACTGCAATCGATTATTATGCTTCTGTTGTCCTTTGAAATTCTGGTTTTGTAAGAACATTTTATGTGATTTTCCACTTTTTTTCTTTTCAGTGAGGAAATACGGGTCAAAAACCGTGTAACAAATGTTATAATCTCTTTTTTAATATCTGAATGTATATTGCTTCCATCAATATCGTTCCGGGGCAATATCAGATCCTTTTGTTGATAATAGTTAGTACTGCAATCTGAAATTTTCTCACTTTCATATATTTTTTCAGCTTTTGATTTTTTTAGTTTCACGATTTTACCGCCAACCAGCTTCTTTAAAAAGAAAATATGGATTATTAAAATATTTCGAAATAATCTTTTAAAGATTAATTTTTTTAAACAATTATTATTTAGACAGTTACTTGTTAATAGCAACGATTAGCAACAAGAGTTAATAGAATACTTTCACATAACTCTCTTCGGGTCTTTATATGTCGAAAGCATATTCCTCTGTAAAGGCCAGAGGTATCGTATGGGTATATATACAGTTTCACAACTTAACGAATATATAAAACAGGTTCTTGCAAGCGATCCGCGGCTCGGACATGTATGGGTACGTGGTGAGATCTCGAATCTTACAAAACATAGCTCCGGTCATTATTATTTCACTCTGAAAGATAAGAGTGCCCAGGTCAGCTGTGTGAGTTTCCGTATGACCAACCGAACTCTGAAGTTCGAACCCGAATCGTCAATGAAAGTACTGGTTTTCGGAACTGTTGATGTTTATACGGTCAGAGGTCAGTACCAGTTACGTGTTCTTGATATGCGCCCGGATGGTATAGGTGAACTTTACAAGGCTTATGAGCAGCTCAGGAATAGGCTACAAGAAGAGGGACTTTTCGATGTGGTTCATAAAAAGAAGATTCCACGTTATCCTTCCAGGATCGGTGTTATTACCTCCCCTACAGGAGCAGCCATACATGACATTCTACATGTGCTGAAACGCAGGTTCCCTGTTGATGTACTGCTAAGTCCTGCAATAGTTCAGGGTGAGAATTCTGCCGAGACCATCATTAAGTCTATCGGTTATCTTAACGACAGTGATGTCGATGTTATTATTCTGGGTCGCGGTGGCGGGTCCCTGGAAGACCTCTGGTCTTTTAATGAAGAGATCGTTGCAAGAGCCATTTTTGAATCAAAAATTCCCATCATTTCGGCAGTGGGGCATGAAACCGACTACACTATAGCTGATTTTGTGGCAGACGTGAGGGCACCAACTCCTTCCGCAGCAGCCGAGATAGCAGTTCCCGAAAAAAAAGATCTAAAAAAACACATATTATCTCTTTCATCACGTGTGGAACAGGCTGCAATAAATTTAATTTCAGTTCAACAAAAAAAACTTGATTTTTTATGTTCCAGAATAGAACCGGAAAAATTTATTGATATTTTACACCGTGATATGCAAAGGGTCGATGAGCTGAATTCCCGTATGGAGTTCGGTCTCAAAAAGATAATAGAAGCAAAAAGATCATCACTTTGCGGACTTGCCGGTCGTCTGAATGCGGTGAGCCCTCTTAACACACTGGAAAGGGGTTACAGTATAACTCTGAGAGCAGGAGATCATAATGTTGTCAGAAAAATCAGTGATGTTGATATCGATGATCTTCTGGACATAAGGGTTATCGATGGAACAGTGGAATGCCGGGTTACATGTGTCAGGTCTCAGAGGGATAATGGTAAGAAAAGGAGTTGAGTTTATGGAAGATGAAAATAAAACTGCAGAAATGAATGAAAGTTTTGAAGATATCAGTTTTGAAAGTTCTCTTGAAGAACTGGAACTGCTTGTGGAAAAGCTCGAAAAGGGCCAGCTTACACTTGACGAGAGTCTTAGGCTCTTCGAGCGTGGAATGAAACTTGCACGTGTATGCAATCAAAAGCTTTCAAAAGCTGAAAGGAAGATCGAGATACTCATCGAAGAGAATGGGATACTGAAGAAAGAAACATTCATTGAAGAATGAATGTTCAGGGTTCACAAGCTTCCTGTCCATTCTCTTCTTGTTCATTTTCAAAATATCTTTTTCCTAACAGGTATACACTGGTTCCAGTGAGTATCACCAGGAATATAGCTATTACAAGTCCTTCACTTGTGAAGTCCTGCCATGAGTGTACAGAAGCCCACATTCCGCTTCTTGTGACAAAAGTTGCGAATATCACAAGTATGAAAGATGCAACCGCAAGCATTGAAGCCAGAAATCCGTATTCTCCGTATTTTGTACGTGTTTGTGCATGCAGATATGCAGTAGCAGTGATCCATGGTATGAGCGAGGATGTTTCCACAGGATCCCATGTCCAGTACCATGCTCCCCATCCGAGAACTTCATATGCCCAGAATCCTCCGAGACCTATTCCCAGTGTCAGGAAAAGCCAGGATATCCTCATCCAGTTCCTTGCTATCAGAGTCCAGCGTTCATCATTTATTATCAGATTTCCCACAGCTGCTGCAAAAGGTATTGTAAAAGCCGCATATCCCAGGAATAGTACAGGAGGATGAACAGCCATCCAGGGATTACGCAAAAGAGGGTTCATACCCTGTCCATACGGTACATCATAAAGTATGGCAAAAGGATTCCAGTTGGTAGGTTCTACGGATCCTGACGGCAGAACCCTGAAAGCTGAGAATGGATTATCGATTACAAGCAGCATAAGGAACACGGATGTTATTGCCATTGTTATGATCGCCGTAATATCCATGATCTTTGTTCCTGCAAGTTCCTTTGTTTGTCCGCTGCGGCGCACCAGCATGAGCATCACAAGTATGGCCCATGTCCATAAAAGAAGAGACCCCTCCTGTCCTGCCCAGAAAGCAGAGAGGCGATAGAACCATGAAAGATCTGTGCTGGAATGATTGAAAACGTATTCATAGGATACATTTACACTAAGCAGGTGGATCATGAGAATGAATGCTGAGAGTGTGACGGTTGCCGTGCACAATGTTTCCAGTTTTTTAGTGAGCATCCCTGATGTTGTATCAGATCCCATATAGTAACGAATAGAAGTGAATGTGGCTCCAACTCCGCAGAGGAAAGCCAGCCAGATAAGTATCATACCTAAATTCAAACCATCACCTCTTATCTTTTCCTCTCTTATACCTGCGTTTCTCTATTTCCTGACTGAGTATATGGTCGTATTTTTCTTCGACATCAATTTTACTGTCATTGTTGAGTATTATTTTCTTACTTTCGTATCTGCGATCTGTAAAAAGCAGTGCTATAATACCTATTGCCATAAGATAGATGCCACACCAGAGGCAGTTTATGAAGGGAACGGTACGCATATAAAGGTCTATTTTGCCATTTTCTTCATCTATAGCCCTTGGAGCTATGAACAATTCTTCAGTAAGCCCCCGATTTATGTAAGTGGTAGTGTAAGTCTGGCCCCATTTGAAATCAGTGATATATTTGACCTGTCCGCTCTTGAAATAATTCCCATTTTTGTATATATCAAAATCTATTTCGCTGGTATAGATTGATGCAGGGTAATTACGGAACGGTTCACCACTATAATATGAGTCAATTCCATTAACTTTAAGCTGGTAATGCTGTCCTTCGAAGTTTACCACTTCACCCGTATTAAGTATTTGAGAACTTTCAACCTTCATATTGGAACTCAGAACTATTCCCAGCAGGATGAGAAGGATACCTATATGAATCAAATGTGCGCTGATCTTTCTGATATTTGTAAAGCAGGAATTATTGCGGTTATTTTTGTAGATAACAATTATCCTGTAAAAAGTTGCCATCAGCGCGACTATCAGTATTGGCAATGAGATGTCCATCGGAGTATTCCCAAATGGTGAGAATACAGCAAAGAGGATTGAAACAAAAGCCGAAATTCCCACTATTGGAACTATGTATTTTCGTTCTGCATAACCCGTGAGCATACATGTGCTCAATAGCAGTACAAGGGCAGCAACCGGGATTGCACTTCTGTTATTGAAATAAGAAGGTTCAAGACTAAGTTCGACTCCTGTTGTGAGCTTTGCAATAAGGGGTGTTAACATACCCATTGTAATTATAGTTGCCAATAATAGAAAAACGGCAACTGTCATGAGCATTGTGTTTCTATTTGTCAGGATGTTTTTTTTGTTTTTCATCTTGCAGGCAATTTTATGTGTACAAGATATTTATAGTTAGAGCTATTTTATCCGTTGTACTTTGGTACTTTCAAATTGAATATGCTATTACATGTCGTAGCAGAGCGGTAAATAAAGAATGAGACCTGTAGTATGTGAACTAGTTGTAAAGAGTTGATATTTTGATCGAAATACTGATCGTTGCTGTATGGTTGATGCTACCTGCATATATTCCAAGTCCCCTTGCGGCGGTTTTTGGAGGAGGGCCACCGATAGATGGTGGCAGGAACCTGAGCGATGGAAGGCGTATACTTGGAGATGGAAAAACTTATCGTGGTCTTTTTGCCGGTATAATTTTTGGAATGCTTGCAGGTTTACTTCAGATGTATTATTTAACTGTCAATAAGACTTTGTTCTCAGTAGAACTTCCTTCTTTTGCGGGATATGGTGCGAATTCCACAGTTGTTATTTTTGCACTGGCATTTGGTTCGCTGTTCGGGGATATGTTCATGAGCTTCTTTAAAAGAAGACTGGGACTAAAAAGAGGTGCACCTATGCCGATAATCGATCAGCTTGATTTTGTGTTTGGAGCGTGGCTATTTACATATGTAGCAGCTCCTTCCTGGTTTATAGCTAATTTCACGGTCTCTGTTGTTATTACATTACTGATACTGACACCTATACTGCATCTCATTACGAATGTAGTGGGATATTTGATCGGGGTCAAAAATGAACCATGGTGATTCTAAGACCCGGATAAAAAATTAGATAATTAATAATTATTGGTGATTCAATGTCTGAAGGGAATGGTAAACTTGTATTGATAGATGCCCTGAAGGCGTGTGGTGCTGTAAAATTCGGTGATTTCACACTTGCTTCAGGAAAAAAGAGTAACTATTATATAGATATTAAGAAAGCAAGCACAGATCCTGCTACACTGAAAGTGATAGCAAAACAGGCAAGTCGCATTATAAAAGGAATAAATATAGATGCTGTTGGTGGTGTTGTTCTTGGTGGTGTTCCTCTTGCCACGGCGGTATCTCTTGAAACTGGTTTTCCACTTGTGCTGATTCGCAAATCAACAAAGGATTATGGGACAGGGGGCAGGTTTGTAGGTGATTTTCGGAAGGATTCAAAGATATTGCTTATAGAAGATGTTACCACAAGTGGTGGTTCTGTGATGGATGCTGTTGAGGCGATACGTGAAGAAGGCGCCACTGTTGATCGTGTGATAACTGTCGTGGACCGTGAAGCCGGTGCAGAGAAAGGTTTGAGTGAGATTGGCGTAAAACTTGTTCCCCTGGTACGGGCAAGTGATCTCATATGAATTGCGTGTTTAAAAGATAAGTTATTTATTGAAGGAATTAGAACTCTCTGATATTCTGATTATTAACAAAGTAGTGATAACGCAGGTATTGATCTGGATCTATTGAAATCCATTGTATCTGCAGATTTAGTAAAAAATTTCTGATAATTCTGTAATGAGGTTTGATATATGAATATATTAGTAGTTGGTGGCGGCGGAAGAGAGCATGCTATAACAGCAGCTATAGCACGCAGCAGGAAAGATCCGTCCATCTATGCAGTAATGTCAAAGAAAAACCCTGGAATAGCGGCTCTTTGTGAGGATTTCCTTCTTGAAAAAGAAACAGAAGTAGAGAAAGTTGTTAAGTATGCCGTTTCAAAGAATATTGAGCTTGTTGTGGTTGGCCCGGAGGCTCCTCTGGCAGTTGGTATAACGGATGCTCTTGAGGACGCAGGAATAAGTGTTGCAAGTCCAAAGAAAAAGGTTGCACAGATAGAATTTGATAAGGCATGGGCCCGTAATTTCATGAAGAACAATAATATTTCAGGCTGCCCGGTTTTTGATGTTTTCACTGATAAGGAAGCAATGGATGCCTTCATCGACAGGCTTGAAAATGTTGCTGTCAAACCTTCAGGTCTTACAGGTGGTAAAGGTGTCAAGGTCATGGGTGACCAGTTACCAGACCTCAGGGCTGCAAAGAAGTATGCTGCAAGTCTGCTGGATAAGGGAAGTGTTGTTGTTGAGGAGAACCTCGTAGGTGAAGAGTTCACCCTGCAAGCTTTCGTTGACGGGAAGCATCTTGCTTTCATGCCCACTATTCAGGATCACAAGAGGGCTTTTGAGAATGATCTGGGCCCGAATACCGGAGGAATGGGTTCTTACAATGCAGCAGGTGAGATACTTCCTTTCCTTACAGCTGAGGATGTTGAAAGCTCGAAGCAGATTATGAAAGACACCATCAGGGCACTTTACAAGGAGACCGGACAAGAATACAAAGGTACTCTCTACGGTCAGTTCATGATAACAAGGGACGGTCCGAAAGTAATTGAGTTCAATGCACGTTTCGGTGATCCCGAAGCAATGAATGTTCTGCCTTTGCTAGAAACGGATTATGTAGATATACTGGCTGCAATGGCAAGTGGTACACTTGACAGGATCGATGTAAAGTTCAGTAACAAGGCAACAGTGTGTAAATATGCTGTTCCTGCAGGTTATCCGGACAATCCTACAAAGGACAGGAAAGTTGTGATAGGCGACATTGGTGATGCCATAATCTTCTATTCAAGTGTTTATGAAAAGGATAGTAAGGTATACACAACAGGTTCAAGAGCAGTTGCTGTTGTAGGTGTTGCCGATTCAATTAAAGAGGCGGAAGAGATCGCACAGAATGCTCTGGAAAATCTTTCCGGTGATCTTCATTACAGAAGTGATATCGGCAAGGACTTCCTTATTCAGAGACGTATTGACCACATGAATAAAATACGTGGGCAATAATCTGTAGTTATTACATAGTGAGTGTTGATATTATGAAACACCTGATTTCAATGGCAGATCTGACCCATGATGAGATCGTTGAGATACTCGATATGGCTGAGGACCTTAAGGAGAAGCGCCTTAGAGGGAAGGTCACTGACCTGCTGAAGAACAAGAGTCTCGGCATGATATTCGAAAAGTCATCTACGCGCACCCGTGTGTCATTTGAGGTTGCCATGTGTGACCTTGGAGGACATGCACTCTTCCTGAACGCCAGAGATATGCAGCTTGGCAGAGGTGAGACGATTGGTGATACTTCCGAAGTCCTTTCCAGATATCTCTATGGTATTATTGCAAGGGTCTATAGCCATGAAACGGTGAAACAACTGGCAGAACATTCTTCTATTCCGGTGATAAATGCACTTTCTGATGAGGAACATCCCTGTCAGATACTTGCTGACCTGCTTACTATACGTGAGTACAAGAACAGACTTACAGGTCTGAAGTATGGCTGGGTTGGTGACGGGAACAATGTGTGTAATTCGGCTATTATAGGTTGTGCCCTTATGGGTATGGAAGCTGTGGTTGCATGTCCTCCGGGATATGAGCCTGATGAGGATGTTGTTGAACTCGCCAGGGACCTCGGAGGAAATATCACTATAACCAATGATCCTTCAGAAGCTGCAAAGGACGCGGATATCCTTTATGCTGATGTCTGGGTTTCCATGGGTGATGAGGATGAGCGTGAGAAGCGTCTTAAAGACCTTGCACCATACCAGATAAATAATGACCTTGTGGAGCAGGCAAAACCTGATGTTATAGTTATGCATTGTCTTCCTGCACACCGTGGCGAGGAGATTACCGCAGAGGTCATGGACGGTCCGCATTCGGTTGTGTTTGATCAGGCCGAGAATCGTCTGCATGCTCAAAAGGCACTTCTGATGAAACTGATGAGCTGATGTTCATTCAGTTTTTATATTTTATTTTCAACTATCATCATTATAATGATTTTCTCATTTTTACTCATAAAAAGGGCCAATTTTAAATATCATTGCTACTGAACTTAGTTACGTATTATATTTAAAAATACATGTGGTGGTATCAATATGAATATGATAAAAACATTTACACTACTAGCTGTGCTTATATCTCTCGTAGGTATGGCATCAGCCGCAACGCCCGTCCTGGAACTGGACGAAACAGATTTTGATTGCTCAACGACTCCATGTGAATTCGATGTAACAGTGACCGAATATCCGACATATGTTGAATGGACAGTTGTGATTGATCCCTCAATTGCTCCTGTAAGTTCATCAACAGGTGTTCAACTTGCAATTTCGGATGAAACTGCTCCGTTGTTCAATGTAGGTGTAATGCCTGGTGAAGGTGGAATTGATGATACTCAGCCTGCATACAAGGAATACTCAAGTGGCTGGGGAACTGCAACTAATACTCTTCCTGCAGGAATGTCTGTAACCAGCGACAATGACAATTTTAAGAAGGCAACTGAGTTTACAATTACTATCGACAAATCAGTTTTCAACTGCGAATCATTCAGATGGGCAATGAACGTAGTAATAGATGATGATAATATTTCAGGACCTGATGGAGCACAGTGCAAATATCCTGCTGGATGGGGATGGAGCGCATCAGCAGATGATTACGTTCCAATGGAAATAAGCTGTAACCAGGAAGAGATTCCTGAATTCCCAACTGTTGCTCTGCCTATTGCCGCAATCCTGGGTCTGGCATTCGTCTTCCAGCGTCGCAGAGACTGATCTGAATAATTAATAAAAAAGCAAAGGCCGGAATAACCGGTCTCAATTATTTTTATTTTACTGTTTCCATT
>JAASSR010000038.1 GCA_021767785.1 Methanolobus sp. | reverse complement strand
TTCCTGATTGCTTTGTTCCGGTGGTTTCAGGTTTGGCATTTCAAAAGGAGTTTCCTGATTGCTTTGTTCCGGTGGTTTCAGGTTTGGCATTTCAAAAGGAGTTTCCTGATTGCTTTGCTCCGGTGGTTTCAGGTTTGGCATTTCAAAGGGAGTTTCCTGATTGCTTTGCTCCGGTGGTTTCAGGTTTGGCATTTCAAAGGGAGTTTCCTGGTTATCTTGTTGATTATTTTTTATTCCTGGTTTGGTAATTTTTTCTGCTACCATTTCAGAAAGTTTCATTTCATGGTTATGGACCTCTGTAAGGTTTTGACCTGTTATTTCGGGTTCTGATTTATGTTCTTCGTTATTTATTGTTATATTATTGCTTTCATCAGCAATTGTTTTCCGAATATCCATTTCAGGTTTTTCCTTCGGCAAATTAAATATGGGGGGTTGCGTTGTCTGCTCTGTATTTTCCAGATATATGTCTTCCTCTGTTTTCTGCTTCTGGATGTTATTATTTTCTTCGCTGTTGTCTTGATATTCATAAGTTACATCTTCTTCTTTATTTCGAGCCTGAAGAACGTCATTTGTATTATCTATATTTCCGTCTTGTATTACACTTTGTTCTAATGGTTTTTGTTTTTCTGCTGGGTTTGGTATGGCAGATGTGACTGGTATGGTGGGTGTATTTTCTGATCTATGGTATTCAATATTATTATCTTCTTCAGGATTGCCTAAATTCTGAAAAAGCTCATTTTGACTGGTTGTATTTTCATTTTGTAATGCATTTTCTTCTACTGCTTCTACAGATATTTGCGATTCTCCTGTTATTTTTTGTGTAGCATGTGTGATTGGCGTATTTTTAGTGATGGTATCAAGTGAGGAGATTTTATTTTCCATCTGTTCCAGCCTTTCAAATATAGAGTTAACATCATTTCTGAGAATTTCAAGGTTTTCACTCCATGGTGTTATCTCGTCTGAAGGGGGATTTTCCAGAATCTCCAGTTCTCTTTCAATAAGCTTTCTGATGAACAGACTCTTATTCTCCAGTACATCAAGTTTTTCAAAAAGTTCATCAGACATGCTGATAGTAAGTCTTTTCATGGTAATCTCTCTTTGATGTTGAGTATTGTTATAGTCTAATGTATGCATATATCATACATATATAATTAATGGAATTATATTTTTCATGTCATATGTATGCAGTGTTATGTATGAAAAGAACTTACATAATTGATATTATTAAAAAAAAGCCGGCAATGATGAGTGATTTATAAATAAATGTGAGTGTATGATCACATGGATTTCTTACACTCGACACAGGCTTTGCCTTTAGTAGTAGAAATAAATGAATGTTTAGGAGCTATACACTTGCATATGGGACATAGATCATTACTTTTGAATATCTTATCAACTGTCTGCAGATCTGCCTCATAAATGTGAGTGTCCCATCCTGTGGCTATCAAAGACTCGATCTTAATGGAAAGCCCCTGCTCTCGGAATACTTTTTTAAATCCTTCAACGATGGCCGGGATGTTGGCTGGAAATCCTCCGAACGCATCCCATGATCTGTAAAGAAGGTAGATTCTTACTTCTTTGTCATTCAATTGCTCTATCTTGTAGGCTATCCAGCAGGGCTGATCCTCAAATTTTGGTATATGTACCTCATTTTCCCATAGTACGCCTACATGTCTTCTGGAACCCGGACGCAGGTTGCTTACATTTTCTTTAAGTGTATTGTAGGCTGTTTCTCCGTACCTGAACAATTGTTTGGCGTAACAGTAATCAAATTTTCTTTTGTCGTCGTCAGATAAGGAAACATACCAATCTGCATATTCCTCAGTTAGTTCTTCTTTATATTTTTTTATGAGATTCTGTCCAAATGGTACGGCCGGATTTACCTGTCTTTCATTTACATCCTCTATATATATGGTAGCATGAACCCGTTTTGTCATGGTTTTGTAATCAGGTTTATGTTCTTCTCCTTTTTCATGTATTTCATGTATAAGCTGGGACCACGCAGAGGAGATTGTTTTCGCTTTTATTAGTACTGCTTCCATATCGCTCATTTCCTGTCCATAATTAATTATTTTTTATAATTATTATTAAAATAGATGTATGCATTCAGATATAATCATTATTATTCTTTATTGCCCTCTATTTTCATGTCATGTTTTCCGACAAGGGCACTTGCAAGCATTATTGCTTTGGTATAATGTCCTCCTACTCTGGATGTGTCAACAAAGACATAGTCGTCCATTAGTATGGGTGCGCCAAGTCCGTCTCCTCCTCCAAGGAAAACAAGTGTCCTGAATATCAAATTGCCTGATATGCCATCAGGCGCAAGTATGAAATTTGCTTCCCTTATTGCCTCCTCTATTAATATTGTATAATGCTTTGCTTCGATTCCCTGCTCTCTTATTCGGTTTACAATAAAATCACCTTCTGCAAGTGTCTGATCTACGCGTGAGTTGCGTCCCAGATCTCCCAGTCGTCCGCCTGAAAGAATTCCGACAACAGGTTCAATGTTGAATCTGCGAATATATTCTATCCCGAGTTTTATGAATTCAATTTTATCTGCAAGTTCATTTCCTTCGTCAATTCCCACAGGTGCAATGAAAAAAGGAGTTCCCTCGTTTGTCTGCAATAAGGCAATTCTGTGTAATTTATCCTGGTTCAATATCTTCTTTAAATGTGAAAGGGTTTTTGAGGCACCTGCTGTTCCTCTGACCGCAGCATTGACATATCTGGATTTTAACAGATCGCCCAGGGTTCTCTCGGGGTCATTCGTTCCTATTATCTCAAGATCCGTTCCTGTTTCTTCGATCTCTTTCTTGTTCCCTACCAGGAGCACATGAGCATATCCTGCCTCGTGAGCATCCCTGGCACTCTTAAGTACTTTCGGGTTTGGATTACGAATTCCGATGGCAACTCTTGCCCTGTTCTTTAAAGCTCTCTTCTCTATCAGGCCAAGGAGATTTTCTGTACTTTTTGATCCCATGGAAAATTCCTACCATCAATAATATCAATCAGAACAACAAAGTGGTGCAAACATTAATTAGTTTTCCTGAATATTGGGTATAACATGACTGTGCAGATGGAATGGGCCGAGAAATACAGGCCAGAGACACTGGGTGATGTTGTAGGTCATAAAAAAGTCATAGATGACCTCAGAAGGTGGGGTGAACAATGGCAACATGGCTCACCTGAAAAGAAAGCTGCAGTACTTTACGGACCGGCAGGTATTGGTAAAACATCCTCTGCACATGCACTTGCTGGGGATATGGGCTGGGAAGTGATCGAGCTTAATGCCAGTGACCAGCGAACTGCAGGTATTATTGAAAAGGTGGCAGGTTCCGCCTCTACAATGAAAACCCTTGCAGGGGTGTCTGATAAGCGATTAATTATACTGGATGAAGCGGACAATATTCATGGTAATAGTGATCGTGGTGGCTCCCGTGCCATAATAAATGTGGTTAAAAGAACAGAGCAACCTATCATTCTGATAGCTAATGATATCTATGGTCTTTCTCCTTCATTGCGCTCTTTATGCCTCGAACTAAAATTCGGTTCAATCCAGTCCCGCTCAATGATACCTGCATTAAAAAAAATTGCCGGTAATGAAGGTGTGATGTGTGGAGTCGGCATAATTGAAAAAATAGCACAGGCTGCAGATGGTGACTTCAGAAGTGCTGTCAATGACCTTCAGGCAGTTGCAATGGGGCGCACAGAGATTACCATCGAGGACATTTCCACAGCAGAAAGAGATAATAAGGAATCCATATTCAAGGTGATAGGAAGGGTATTTAAAGGTGAGGATATTTCTTCTGCACTTGAGGCAACCTACAGCCTTGATGAAACTCCTGAAGATCTTATTCACTGGGTGGACGAAAACCTTCCATACCAGTACACAAGTAAAGGCGAAGATGCTCTGACAGATGATATTATCAGAACCTATTCTTTTCTTTCCCGTTCCGATCGTTTCCTTGGACGTGTACGAAGACGGCAGAATTATCGTATGTGGCGTTATGCGGGTATGCTTATGACAGGTGGAACGGTAGTTTCAAAATCCCGAAAACGTGGTGGCTTTGTAAGATATCAACCTCCTTCTCTGTGGCGTAAAATGGGTCAGATGCGTGCAAAAAGAAATATGAGGAACAATATAGCTGTGAAAATAGGTTCTCACTGCAGTGAATCAATGCGATATTCCCGTCTGGAGGTTGCAGGAATGTATTCCAGACTCCTTAAAACAGATATTTATGCTCCGGATGTTGTTGCAACACTTGGGCTGGAGATGGATGAGTTGCTCTATATGGTAGGTTCCAGAAAAACAACGAAAAAGCTTCAATCTGTTTATGATAAGGCTCAGGAAATTCGACAGACCTTTGTTCCACCGGACGAACCTGCCTTTTTTGTGGATAGGTCTGCAAAGAAAAAAGATCCTTCTCAGTTAAGTCTGGATAAGTTGTCTAATTCTGAGAATAATGATTCTGAGATGGAATTGTCTGACCCTCCTAAAAAAGAATCTTCTAAAAGATCACAGAGGACACTATTTGATTTTTAGTTCGTTTGTGTTCTTTCATGTAGGGTCTCTGATCCTTCATATTTTTATTGTTTCCGGATAGCAGGGCGTTTAGAAACTGAATCTACTTTTTTGTCCGTTGTTGATAAATGTTTTTTAGATAATGGATTATATTATGTATATAATTAGCTATGGGTCAAAGTTAATTTATATTATACTACATCATATTATATTTGTTTAGCTTGTTTTGATTGCTATTTTCAATTATACTTTTTCTTTTTATGCTCAATTTCGTTTTCAGGATTTTTAGTAAATATTTGATTAGAATCTCATCATGTAGATTCTTTAGCCAGTAGTTCTTAACATGTAGGATTTGTGTAACTTTATAGAAAAAAGTAGCTTGTGTTTTTTATAAAACTATGTATGAATATTTGATATATTTAATACAGTATTTTAATACAAATATGCTTATCCGAAAAACAATTCTGATATTATCTGTTACGAAACTGAAAAACGGTTAATATCGCCCAGTTTTACGATTGTTGGATCATATTGGGTATGTAGTGAGATATCAGAAATGTGGAGTGGAGTATGAGCGGGTTGGGGAGTGGGGGTTATTGTCAAAAAGAGGATAACCCGCTCATCAATACCTAGTATGATATCTATTATATTTAAAAGTTTTGCTCATTATACTCATAATGATGAGGTAAATTGGCCATTATTCTCATTTTGCTCTTACTAAAGCAGCTAATGAATCATAGGGCATAACAGTATCAAAATGCCTGTCGTTGAAAAATTCTAAATACCTTGCATCCTACTTTCTGTTTAAGTGATAAAATGGTAATAGGAGTAACTATGGTTAACGTGCTGCCAGGCAGTGAAAGAATAGCTTATAATGAACTCAACAGGATTAAAGGTATAAAAGAAACATATCATGTTTTCGGAGAATATGATTTTGTTGTGATCATAGATGTGGATGACCTGGGGCATCTTAACAATATTGTAGATATGATACGAGAAACAGGTTCTGTCACTGCTACACAGACTATAGTGGGCGCAGAATTGAAATGATATGCATCATATAAGAGATTTAAAAAACGTTTTTATATATTCTGGTTTATTATTTTCTGGTCACTGGCGGTGGTGACTAATTAAAGGACGAGGAAGATATTCTTATGGTAAATCCAATTGCAGAAGAACTTGCCAAAAATCAGAAATCAATAAGTGTTGCAGAGTTCTTTGAAAAGAACAGGCAGATACTGGGTTTTGATTCAGCTCCCCGAAGTCTTATCACAACTGTCAAGGAAGCAGTTGATAACTCACTTGATGCATGCGAGGAGTCTGAGATCCTGCCGGACATATTCCTGCATATAGAAAGATCCGGAAAAGATAATGTTGTCATCATTATTGAGGACAATGGCCCTGGTATTGTAAAAGAACAGATTCCAAAAGTATTTGCAAAGCTACTTTATGGTTCAAGATTCCATGCTCTCAAACAAAGTCGTGGACAGCAGGGTATTGGAATATCGGCATCAGTTTTGTATTCTCAGCTGACTTCAGGTCATCATACAAAGATCATATCGAAGATTGATCACGGGCAGCCGGCTCACTATTATGAACTGATGATTAATACCAGTACCAACGAGCCGGAGATTCTGCAGGATAAGATAGTTGACTGGGACAGGCCACATGGCACGCGTATCGAGATGGAGATGGAAGCATCTTATGTGAAGGGCAGGAGACAGTCCATTTATGAGTATCTCAAGGCAACAGCAATTGTAAATCCTCATGCAAGAATAACATTGGTTGAACCGGATGGTAATGAAGAGAATTTTGAAAGAGCAACGGATAAACTTCCCGTGCCTGCTAAAGAGATATTACCACATCCTCATGGGATAGAGCTTGGTACGCTTATGAAGATGTTGAGGTATACAGAGAGGCAAAAACTTTATCCTTTTCTGCGTCACTCGTTCTCAAAGATAGGGCATCTGGCTGCAGAGGAGATATGCAAGGCATCAGGACTTGATACGGATCTTGATCCTCATGAAATGACCAGGGATCAGTCCCGTAAACTACTTGATTCATTCTCAAAAGTAAAAATAATGTCTCCACCTACAGATTGCTTATCGCCCATCGGTGAGGAACTTATCTATAAAGGACTTGAAAAAGAATTCAATGTTGATTTTATAGCCACCACAACAAGAAATGCTTCAGTTTTTTCAGGTAACCCTTTTATTGTGGAGGTAGGTATTGCCTTTGGCGGTGAATTGCAAAAGGATGATCGTGTTGATATAATGCGATTTGCTAACAGGGTCCCTCTTCTTTATCAGCAGGGCGGATGTGTGATTACGCATGGTATCGAGTCTATCAAATGGAAACAGTATGGACTTAATCAGCCAGGTGGTGGATTGCCAGTGGGACCGGTTGTCATTCTGGTACATGTAGCATCGACAAATGTACCTTTTACATCGGAATCCAAGGATGCAGTGGCTGATATTCCGGAGATCAAGGACGAGATAGAACTTGCAATAAAGGAAGTTGCCAGGAAACTCAACAGGTATTTGAATAAACGTGATACCCTCAAAAAAAGACGTGAAAAGGAGGTCATTATCACAAAAGTATTACCTAAGATGGCATCTAAACTTGCTGAGACGCTTGACCGTGAAGTTCCTGACATAAATCCTGTTGTTGCAAAGGTCATGGGTAATCTGCTTGTTAACAGAATTGCTGAATCCGATGGTAACGGCGGCGCAAATGTTTCTATCAGGATCAAGAACTTTTCTTCAAAAAGACAGGATTTTAAGATCCATGACATGCTTCCTTTCGAACTTGTTGGTGCAGTTCCTGAGCCCAGGGTAATAAGCATGGGCAATGATTTTGATTATATATGGGACCTCAGTGTATCGCCGGGTTCTTCAAAGGTCGTAAGCTATTCTGTATCAACTCTTGATGAAGCAGGGATGGAATCTCTGCCATCTGTTATAGTTGAGGGTCTTGATGAAGAACTTGTGACCGGTGCAAAAGCAATAAAAGGGTGAGTGAATGGCCGATCTCTCTAAACAGAAAAAAGAACATGATAAAATAGCAAATTCCCGCCTCGTTGGTCTTGCCGGAAAGCTGTATGATCAGTTTATTGATGAGACAGTTCCAAATGTTTCTCTTCCAAGTCGTACAAAGGCTAATATCGAGTATAGTGAAGATAGCGATGTCTGGGTATATGGGGACAGGGAAACAGAAAGAAGCGCAAAAACTGTAAAAGGTGCTTTTCAGTTATTGAAAACATCGCATGTAATAGATTTTCTTCTAAAGAATCACCTGGGGCAGAACAGGGGTTCTACTTTGAGGGAGTTGTATTATATCTCTGAGAACTGGGATATTGCTAAATTCCGTGAGCAGCCCGAAAGTGACAGACTCGTAGAGGACCTTGAGATCATCTCTGGTCTTCAGAGGGAATATTTCCATATGCGCCCCGAAGAAGATGGAGCCACAATGTTCGGTCCCCTTCGCCTCCGTGAGGATACAAAGCGTGGTGAACGCATAATTCATTGTCAGGAGGATATTGGAGAAAGTGGTTATCAGATACCTTTCAATGTTGAGAACATAGAATTCCTTGAAACAGATGCAAAATTCATAATAGCCATTGAGACTGGTGGTATGTACGCAAGACTAATTGAAAATGGCTTTGATGAAAGGAACGATGCCATACTTGTGCATCTTAAAGGGCAGCCGGCCCGTTCCACTCGTCGCATAATCAAAAGAATGAATGAAGAACTGAATCTCCCTGTTGTGGTGTTCACTGACGGTGACCCCTGGTCATATCGTATCTTTGCTTCTGTTGCATATGGTGCCATCAAAAGTGCACATCTGTCGGAATATATGGCAACACCAGGCGCACAGTTTGTTGGTGTGCAACCTTCTGATATTGTGGAGTATGAACTTTCTACGGATAAATTAACAGATAAGGACGCAGCTGCCCTGAGAAGTGAACTCACTGATCCGAGATTCGCTAATGATTACTGGAAGGAGCAGATAAACCTTCAACTTGAGATAAACAAAAAAGCTGAGCAGCAGGCCTTTGCAGGGAAGGGTCTTGATTTTGTTACGGAAAAATATCTGCCTGAACGTCTGACACAGCTCGGGGTATTATGATATCCCGTGTTGATCTCTGGTCTTTGTATTTTGATCTTTATTTTTTTGTGTTTTAGGTCTGAAGTTTTTACAAATTGCATCTGGAAGTACTGACATAGCTCTTGTACGTATGTGCCTGCACATCTCTTTTTTATAAAAACGGCAAGTTCTGCAGCAATAAGTTTTACTGTTCAGTTTCTCTTTTATTGCTTTTTCTTTGATAATGTCCTCACCGAATCCTCTGTGATATTTTATGTCCCTCCGGGTGCATTTCATAGTATATGCAAGTAATGTACTCACGGCCGGAGGTTCCCATTGTGTATATATCTGGTTAACAGGAAATTTTTCCGGAGGGATACATGCTGGATTATCGTTTTTTGCTTCTCTTTTTTCTTTCAGAATATAGCTCAGATCTTCAATCCGGGTCTTGATCTTTTCATTATCCGGCTGTAGTTTGGATGCTTTTTTTATGAATGTCATTGATGCTTCGAACCTTTCAATTTTTTTGAGCGCAAGGGACTTGTTGTACAATGCAGGCACATAATTTGACTTGCTCTGTTGCTCAAGTATTCTGTCATAACATTCTATGGCTTTGAGAAACATTCCTTTTTTGTGAAACAACATTCCTTTGTTATTCAGGGCTGCAGGATTTTCAGGTTCAAGTGCCAGTGCCATATTGAAGTAGTGAAGCTTTTTTTCAGGATCTCTTTCTTCAAATCCTTTTTTTATCCACCTTCTTACTTCTGAATTACTTTTTTTCATGTTTTGGACTAGTTATTCAATTCTATATCATTTTAATCACTAACACAGAGATCAGCTAGGTAAAGAAGTGTAGAATAACATTCCCGGCATGTATATGTATATTATTCTGGTACAGCTACAGAGTCTTCTATCCATTTTAGATACTCTTTTTCACCATTTATATCCCATGTGATGATAGCAGGAAGGTCGTAACTGTGCAGATTTCGGATGCATTCTATTACATGCTTTACTGCAGACCTGGTTGTCTTTATGGAAAGAGCGATTTCTCTGTCATTTTCTGCTTTTCCTTTCCACGAATATATCGAATCAATTCGATGCATATTGACGCATGCTGCAAGCTTTCTTTCGGTTAGATTTATAGCTATTCTTTTAGCTTCTTCTTCATTATCTGTTGTTGTATATACTATTGAGAACATGTATATCACATTATATATCAAAAAACGATTATATAAGTTCCATTCCTTTATTTATTAATGGCTTATGATAATGTTATTTTCCGTGAGGTCCAACGTTTTGATCAGTTCTGGATATGGGCATTAGTTCTATTGCCTGTTTTAATGGCATGGCATGGAGCTATAGAACAGCTGGTTTACGGGCGCCCTTATGGGAATAATCCGGCATCGGACGAAGGTATGCTTATAATATGGCTTTTGTTTGGTATTCTGCTTCCTCTGTTCATTTTTTCCATAAAATTGATTGTTGAGGTAAGGGACAGTGGTATTTATGTAAAATTCTTTCCTATCCATCTTTCTTTCAAGCATCATCCTCTTGAGGATATTGTTTCTTACGATGTCATAACATATAGACCTCTTAGGGATTATGGTGGATGGGGTATCAGATATGGTTCAAAGGGGAAAGCTTATAATATAAGTGGAAACAGGGGATTGATGCTTGAATTCAGAAACGGAAAGCATCTTCTACTGGGTTCTCAGGATCCAGATAGCTTGAAACAAGCTATTATAAGGGCTAAGGATGGATGAAGATATTCAGTAATTTTATTGTTTTCCAATTTCCTATATTTTCATACCTGATACGTTTGCGTATTATTAGTTATGATGTTTAAGCCTTATAGGTTATGAAGGGTCATATTGCAATACTTAACATCATATCTGTCATACATTGTATGTGCATGTACTTTTATGCTTTTTTCTTGGGTGTATTTGCATATTTTCTCTCCTTTAAGGGTTCTTTAGGCTTTATATGGATAAACAGATGTGTTGATATTTTGTCTTTTTTGAATGCTTAATGTTTGATATTTCAAATTTGAAATGCACAACAAAATATATATTTTTGACTTTTGAATTAAGAATAACTGTTTTAGCAAGCATTCATCTTTTATGGTTTATT
This sequence comes from Methanolobus sp., assembly GCA_021767785.1. GTDB lineage: Archaea > Halobacteriota > Methanosarcinia > Methanosarcinales > Methanosarcinaceae > Methanolobus. The sequence continues at coordinate 9,046 of JAASSR010000038.1, read as the reverse complement.
GTCCAATCATGAGGTCATGGAAACTGAACTTACAGAACTGGAAGATGATGACATTCAATACTATGGTCCGAGAATATCCATAAAGGAGATAATTGATATCTTCATTGCTTATGATATAGGTTTTATCAGGAATTTCGGCTCTGATATGTTCTATGTCGAAATGGTTGATGGTGAACCCATGATTCCTGTGCATCCTATGAGTGCTTACCCTCCTGGAATTGAAAAATTGTTCGATCTTATGGTCAGGGAAAAGCTAAAAATGCTTAGTTATAAAGATGAAAAGCTAATGAAATCCCGTTTTTCAGTAAACAATATTGATCTCTGACAATTTTAATTCTGATCTCTTATTGGCTCAATATTCTGATTATTATTTCATGGTGATGTTGTGACATTTCCTGCTGTATGGATATACTGGATATTCAGTCTGACAATTGTTACTTACGTATCAGCCTTTATTATCAACAGATACAGGGAATATGGTTTTGCATCACTGGTGGCTTTTTATACTATCTATCTTGCAGCTTCCCAGATAGTGGCTACCCGCTTGATTGAATTTGATCTTGGTTTCTATACATTCTTTGCTCCTGCAGCTGTATTTCTTTATCCGTTCCTTTCACAGGCAATAGATATGATTAATGAGGTATATGGTGAAAAAAAAGCACATGTTGCCATTATCATAGCTTTTGTAACACAGGTACTTCTGGTCACATTCATCATCATGACAAATAGTCTTGTGCCTGCTCCGTTCTTTACTTATGAAGATGCATGGCAGAATATCTTTTCCCAGAGCATAAGGATAGTCATAGCATCCTGGATCTCTTTTCTTGTATTCCAGAATCTTGATGCCTATGTTTTTGCCTGGCTTAAGAGAAAGTATCCGAAACAGGTTTTTATCAGAAGTGCTTCAAGTGATCTTTTAAGTCTCACACTCGATAGTCTGATATTCGTTGTACTGGCATTTTATGGGGTTGCTCCACTTATTCCGCTTATTACCGGACAGATAGTGGCCAAGAATCTCATAGGTTTACTTGACACTCCTTGGTTCTTGTGGTATAAGAAATATCTTGAAAACAGTATCAAGGATGACAAGTAATATTAGATACAGCTATATATTTTTTAAGAAATAGTTATTTATATCTTTGAATTCTATGCATTTACGTGTGATATGTATCTGTTATATGACATAAGGGACTGGTTCTATGAGTGTGATAGATTCCTCTTCCTTGCAGAAGTTCATTATTGTGAGGAAAGTGTAGATCCTTCTGACCATAAGTTTATCCATGAAATGACCAGTACTCGTTTAGAACAATTATTGGGAGAGGTCAGGGAGCTAACGGATAAAAATGATTATTGTATCAGTGTTGATGCATGGATCTCCCGGGAGGAGTTCTTCATCTTGAAAACAGTACTTGACAATATCTCATCAGGTAACTGGAATAAAATGGATGCAGATTGTGTATCAAAAGCACAGGATGTCGTTCACAAACTTACGAATGCAGTGAATGAAGATATTCTTGAAATATGCAATATTCGTGGATACCCTAAAATCTTCAATGCATGTAAAATTATATGATTTGTTAAAATGAATCTCTTATTTTTGTTGAAGAAGTACCGTCGTCTTTGTAGCTACTCAGGGGTACGATCTCACAAATCTCCGGAATTTCCATATTGCTGCTTATGAATGCATCTTTTCTCTGGAATACCATAAATCTTGTATGGTAGTTTTTAAAGTGATCCAGCAGGCTTTGTTTATCCTCTCCGCTTCTGTAGTACTTTATATTGAACAATCTGTTAAGTGTGTCCGTTCCTATAAGGAAAACACAATTCGGAAACAGTACTGCTTTATCCGCAAAAAGAGGTGAGTTTGAAAGATAGATATTTCCAATGTATTCGTTGTCATGATATTTCAGGATCGAATCGATCCTCTGCTCAAGAGATATGAAATCTATGGGAGGTTTATCAACGTTAGCAAGGGATATTTCAAAATCCACAGGACAGTTATATTTTTCTGAAGCTATTCTGGCCATTGCAAGATGGTTCTTGTGGCATGGATTAAAAGATCCTGAAAGAATAACTCTTGGTCTGTTGTCCTTTATTCCCATATCAACCTTTAAAGGTGCAATATAATTTTTGGAATTCATGCCCTCCAGTGTTTTCAATAATAAGTTCGCCACAGGAATATCAGCTTCAGCTTTATTTTTCAATATTTTCTTAAAGATCTCTTTTTTATTTTTTCCTTCCTGAATATATGATTTAGGATCACATATGTTTGCAATCTCTTTTATAATGAATTCAGCAACTGCTTTTTCCTGTTCTTCCCTTTCTGTATTGTTATTCAGTATAATACTTGATATTCCTGTTTTATTATATGATTGACAGGCAAAGTGAACTTCGTGATCTCTGGCTTTGCGTTCATTGATTATCTTTGTGAGCTTACATGTTACGCCGATACCAATTAATATTTCAGGCTCGTAATTTCCTCTCTGTGAAGCCAGGAATAGTGCACGTCTGTAGGCTATCATGGCCATCTCTTTTGCTGTTTCCGCGGAAGCATATTTATTCGGTTTCTTTCCTATCAGTTCCTCAAGTGACTCTGGTGAATATGGGACCATTGCTTCAAGAAGTGTATCTGAACCCTCGCCATGACGTAATAATTCTCCAATAGCTTCTGTTCCTCCGCCTGTGATAGTCAATACAATTCTGTATTGGGAATCGTGTATAAGCTTGACCTGATAATGGGTTTCTGAAATCTGTTTTGCATTTTCAATCAAGTAGATCCCTGTTTAAAAAGCTTACATCTTATAAACTTATTCTATATTGTGCCTGTCAAAATTCTTATTTTTAATTCTTGCCATTTATTTTTCTTTTATCACTAAATATGTTTTCTCATGTTTTTTTTGTTAACAGTGGTTAGTGCGATATACTTTTATACATATAATAACAACATAATAATATTGTTGACTTATTATATTTATGTCCAGTTAAGTGACTTAATGCAAGATGATGATCGTATCATCAGTCATTGACTTGTTGAATGTTATCTATAACCGGGATTTAAATAATTGAGGGAAAAAATGCGTCATATACTTGTAATTGAGGATAATCCTGTAAATATGGAGCTCACCGTGGACTTACTTGAGTCATACGGTTATAAGGTAACTCCTGCAGAAGACGGATTTGTTGCTCTGGATAAAGTAAGGGATAATCATTTCGATCTAATACTTCTGGATATACAATTGCCTAAAATGGATGGGCTTGAAGTTCTTTCTCACCTGAAGGACAGTGAGACCACAAAAGACATTCCTGTAATTGCCTTAACTGCTCATTCTATGAGAGGTGATGATGACAGGTTCATTGCAGCAGGGTGTATAGATTATATTTCAAAGCCTATTGATATTCACGATTTCAGGGAAAAGATAAAATATTATCTTGGAGCTTCGAACTAGCTGCAGTATAAATAATATAAGTATAAATAATATAAATTACCTTCATCTGAGTCCAGGAAGCAAGTCTAAAAAATATTATTCATAAATGATATTGTCCGTTTGCAACTCAAATTCATTTCTGACACCGTTCACATCGACTGTATATACTCCCTTTTCAAGCCCGTGAACATCCAATGTGATGTTCCTTTCAAAAGGTACCAAGGCCTGGGTGCACATTTCATCAGCAGGTCTTATGGTTGTTAAATGCACGTTAAATTTTTTTTCTTGTTCATTGAACTCAATGTTCTCTTCATGTATCTGTGTGCATCCATCAGGAAGATATCCGCTTACAATTACCTGAACCTGAACCGGAAAAGATTCCATTATGAGTATTTCAGTTTCTTCGACAGTGGCATCACCATATATATATTCTTCTTCGCTTCCATTATTTTTATTTTCCGTGTAGTTTTCCTTTATATTATCAGTTGCATTGCCTGTTTCATTATCAGGATCAGCAGGAGGCTCTGCGCAACCAAGGGAAAAAGTTGCAATGGTTACAATTAAGATAGTTATCAGGACAAGTATTCCTATTAAGGTATTACTATTGATTTTCATATTCTTCTTAACCCCTCTCCGATTAACAATGTATTTGCAAGCATAAATGTCTTGTTAAAACTACGAATCGGTTTGAAGTTACGTTGAGTCACTTTTTAATCTTCTTTTCAAAATATAATCTGTCCTTCAGTTTCGGATCGTATGAATGTTCTGTTACTGAGTGAAGATCGAATCAAGCCTTTGAACGTATCTTTTCAGCTCTTCATTCACTCTTTCAGCAGACATTTTACCGGCACCGAAAACAAAATGGGTATCATGTACGTCCATTCCGACATACTCAAATGTGCAATGAGTGATATACTTCAAAAGTTCATTTATGTCTCCATGTTTTCCATCTGCAGAGTACCATTCTTCTTCTGCTCCGGTGCTGATCACCATCATGACCTTTTTACCTTTCAGAAGTCCGTTCTCGTAAACTCTCTGCTTCACCGGGCTGAAGGCAAAGCCTGCTGCAAAGACCCTGTCTATCCATCCTTTCATAATTGCAGGCATACCTGTAAAAAATATGGGGAACTGGAAGATAAGAAAATCTGCCCACTTTATTTTTTCCATTTCTGTAATGATATCTTCGGAAAAAGTACCTTCTTTGCCTGCTGTCATCTGTTCAAGGAAAGGATTGAAAATATCAGTGTTCTTGCGTTGTAGGAAATCATCCTGATCCAGTACAGCTTTAAAACCCATTGAATAAAGGTCTGAGACCCGAACATTGTTGCTGTTATCTTCAAGGGTCTTTATAGCTGTCTCTCTCATAGCAGAATTAAATGATTTTGGTTCCGGATGTGCAAAGATATATAATATGTTCATGTTTACTCTATTTTAGATATCTTCATTGGTGGTACTAATAAATTGTGAGTATGATATCACTTATTGCGAATTCTTTATCTTTGCAAATTTTCGTATTATGTTTTATGATCCTGATTGTTATTTGTTTAGCAAAAAAGTATTTTTATAAATATTTATTATAATGATCTTTATTTTAGATATATTCGCTTCATAGGGTGATATTATTTGAAGTCACCTACACATATTTGTCATATCCTGTTTTAAACAGAAATATTTATTATTATTAAGGAATAATTATATTATCATGGATGAAGTTGATCTATCTATTTTGGGATATCTTTGTAAAGACTCCAGGATGCATAGTACTATGATAGCTAACGAACTTGGTCTTGCAACTTCAACGGTGCATAAAAGGATCGAAAAGATGCGCGAGACAGGTGTAATAAAAGAATTCTCTGTCAAGGTAGATACTGCAGAAGTAGGTCTTAATGTTACGACATTCATTGGGGTCAATATCGAGCAAAGTAAGAGAATCAACATCATAAATCGCCTTAAAACAATTGAAGATGTACTGGAGATATATGAATTACTTGAGCCTTATGATCTGCTTTTAAAGGTCAGAACATTCGATATACATTCTCTTAAGGAAAATGTTTTGCAGGTATTAGGGAATATGGATGGTATTAAAGATTCCCAGAGTATCCTGACAACAAAATGCCATAAAGAAGTAGGTTGTGCGATTTTGAAAAAACAGTGATATACTATAATGATTATTCATTATGAATGTTCGAAAGCTATAAATAGCTGGAAACTAGTTTATTTTTTGGTGGATTTATGAAGAAAGAAGTAATTCAGGTAGTCTCCAGGGACAATGGAGAGTTGACATCCAGAAAGGTCAAGGCTGCGCCGTATGAATTCACTATCGCTACACGTGCTAAGTGGGAAATGGTGATATCTGAGGAAGATATGGAAATACGTGCAGGGGAGTTCAAAAAGATCAATGTGAAAGAAATATTACTTGAACCTGACATGGTTGCGATTCCATGTACTTTCTCTCATCATGCAGTGGTTTCGCTTATTAAAGTTGGTGCCAAGGGAGGTGCTAAGCCTGTGGACAGTGAACGTATAATAAACACTGCCTATGTACTGGGCCAGGAAAGTGGCAGAATAAGAGAGGGTGATCTGCTTGCTGTACTTAACATATTCCCTATTATGTTCACACGCGAAGCAATGGTCCCTCGCTCTCTCATGTAAAATGAGGTGTTCTCATGGAAACATGTATAATATGTGGGGAGCTTCAGGATTTCAGGCATTTTGAAGGTTATAGTATCTGTACCACCTGTGCTGATATAATGGAAGATGTCATGGGTGAATACTTCCTTCGTACTATCTGGAAAAGGGAGCCTAAGGCTCATGCTGCTTATCTGGATTATTTGAACAAGACCACAGGATATATATCTGATTATAAAAAGCTCTCTCAAAAATCTGATAAACATACTAAGAACGTAAGTGCCCGTGTTTCGGATGCACTTGAGAATGGAGAGGCTCATCCTTCAAAAAGAAAATATTTTGAACATATGCGTAAAGTTCTTGAATGGCTGGAAGCAACTCCGCATTTCTATCATTATTACTTCAAGGACTATTATGTATGTCCATCTTGTGGAGCATCCATTTTCGAGAAATACACACGCAGGGATGTGGGGGACTGGATGGTTATCTCATGTTCTAAATGTGATACTGTGATCAAGAAGTATTTCTCGCCTAAAAGCGCCTGAATCTTTTTATTTTTTTTATCATCTATTATTTTATTCTTCTGACTGACAGTATGTTACCACAGGAAGATTCGTATCTCTAAGTATTTTAATTGAGACAATTTAAATATGATGAATTAATATGAGTAAATAGCCGACACTATCTATTGAAAAATATGTCAACAGATAGGGTTTACCTATCCGCACTGGTTTAGAAATATTTGTATTGCTCGCTTACACGAAGGTGTTTTATACAAATAGTCTATCTACCTTTATAACTTTCAGGAGAATAGTTTATGTCAGGAATAATCGATATTAGTAACATAGCCAATAGTTACATACCGGTTGCAATAATTCTCATTGTGGCACTAGTGATGCCTCCTATTACAATGCTTATCGTAAAAGCATTAAGTCCCAGGAGTAAATCATTAGCAAAGTACACGACATATGAGGCTGGTTCTCTTCCAAAAGGAAATGCAAGAATACAGTTCAATGTGGAGTATTATCTTTATGCCATTGCTTTTGTTCTCTTTGATATTGAAGTCCTTTTCCTTTATCCATGGGCTACTATCTTCAAGGGACATGGTATCACTGATATCGCAACCGTCGAAATGTTAGTCTTTATTTTTGTTGTATTGTTTGGCTACGTGTATCTGATCAAGAAGGAGGCTCTTAAATGGATGAAATAGAGCAGACAGAAGTCGAACAAGATGAAACTCAAAACGTTGGGTATGATGACATTCCGGGTGTCACGCTTACAGACACTAATGCCATCTCTGATTTTCTTAAGAAAACAAAGATCCAGGATGTCCTTAACTGGGGGCGTAAGAACTCTTTATGGTTTATGGTAAATGCAATGGGTTGCTGTGGTGTGGAGCTGCTGGCTACAGGTATGGCTCACTACGACACAGACCGTTTTGGTATCATCCCACGTAATTCCCCGAGACATGCTGACGTGCTCATTATCAGTGGATATGTGACAAAGAAATACCTGCCAGCTCTGAAAAGGGTTTGGGACCAGATGCCTTCTCCAAAATGGGTAATATGCTTTGGAGACTGTGCGATCAGTGGTGGCCCTTTCTATGAGTCATACAGTACTTATCAGAACGTTGACGATATCTTCCCGGTAGATGTTTTTGTTCCGGGATGTCCTCCTAGATGTGAAGCTCTTATTCAGGGATTTGTTGAGCTTCAAAAGAAGATTGATGCAAAGAAGGATAAAGGTACAGATTATTGAGGTGAATCAATGGACGCTAATTCTATTATCTCTTCACTTACGGGCAAGTTCCCTGAAGACATCTATGATACTGATATCGAGTCTGACATAAGGACTCTTGCCAAAGTGAGACCGGAAAATGTGGTGGAAGTTTGCCGCTACCTCAAGGAAGACCTGTCATTCGGACATCTCTGTTGTGAATTCGGAGTTGACTATCCGGACAGGAATGAGATTGAAGTAATATACGTTATAGGTTCCTATGAGCATCCGGTAATTCTTACCATGAAAGCTCTACTTCCAAGAGACAACCCGGAGATCGAGTCAGTAGTGCCTGTTTACTGGAATGCGAACTGGTACGAAAGAGAAACTTATGAACTGTTTGGTGTGAGGTATCTTAACCACCCCGATCTTAAACCTCTTGTACTTCCAAAAGAGATGCTCGGCGAGTGGCCATTGCGTAAAGACTACGAAGGCTTCCCAAACAAAACAGCCAGGAATTTGGTGTGAGGGTTAAATTATGGATGAAACAGTTGGACCATCTGAAATGATAGTACACCTTGGCCCGCAACATCCCATGCTGCCAGGACCTTTCAGGCTGAATGCTAAATTGAGAGGAGAGACAGTTGTGGATTCGGAGGTTGAGATGGGCTGGATCCACAAAGGAATCGAAAAGATTCTTGAAAATAAGACATATCTTCAGGGTATTACTATTGTGGACAGGATATGTTATCTTGCTGCATTGACCAATGAAGAAGCATACGTTGGTTGCGTTGAGAAACTTGCAGGTATAGAGGTGCCTGAAAGAGCACAGTATATACGTGTGATCATGGAAGAACTTTCCAGAATACAGAGTCACCTGCTTGGGATGGGAGAATATGCATCCTTTGTTGGTTTCGTGAGTATGTTCATGTATACTATCAAGGAAAGAGAAGATGTGATGTCACTCATTGACTCTGTTACAGGAGCACGTATCACACACAGTTATCTTCGTTATGGTGGTGTAAAAGACGACCTTCCAGAAGGTTTCAAGGACGATGTAAAATATGTATTTGGAAACCTCAGGAAAGCTATTGATAATTATGAAGAGCTCTACAGAACCGATGATATATACAGGGCAAGAACTGTAGACATTGGTGTTCTTACAGCTGACGTTGCAAAAGACCTCGGAGTCTCAGGACCACCACTCAGGGCTACAGGTGTTGATTTTGATATTCGTAAGGATGAACCTTATCTTGTATATGATGATCTTGATTTCA
>JAASSR010000118.1 GCA_021767785.1 Methanolobus sp. | reverse complement strand
CCCTCAGGTGAAATTGCCCAGAAACCGTCAACAATCAGATGATCCGCTTTAGATAATGTCCCCTGGAAGACATCAGCTCCTGTATTATTTGATTTTGGAATCTTCATCTGATTTGATGATGTGTTCGTTATATTGTATTCATTGAAAAAGCTCTTATTGTAAGGCTTTGCTGCATCTGAATGGTTTTGACTCCATCCATGGGATACTTTAAACTTATCCCCATCAGTATCATATCCGACACCGGTCATGGCATGGGTGCCATTGACTATTCTGGTTCCATTAGTATTGCGCCAGCTAACTTTTGCAATGACATCTTCACTTCTATTTAACTCATTTTCCCATTCAGTATAGGAAGCATCAGAACCATTAAAGTATTTTATCTTCAGTTCAGGATGACCGTGATCATTCAAATATTGTACAATACTTTTTGAAACACCTGATCCATTACTTTTTTTGGCTGTTTTGTTATTTACATAACTTTCTCCATAAATTCGCTTTGCAAGATCTAATGTAAGGTGTTTGCTGTCATTGATCCAATTATTGTTGGGATCGTTTTCATCGGTCTGATCAACTAAATTGGCATATCCGTGTTGGTCAAAATACCAGAATGAATTAGCGACAGCAGCGGCAGCGCAGATACCACTGTTATTTGAAATGTATTTCTGTGAAAAATCGGGGACAAGTCCACCCTGCGTACCGTTCCCTTTATAGACCTGGGTTGCTTGTGTTGGTATAAATGATATTATAACCAACGACAAGCAAAGAGTAATTATTATTTTTCTTTGCCGATTCATATATTCCCACTCCTCTTGTTTTGTGAAAATTTCAGTGCCTGCAGTGATTGAATTAGTTTAGATATAAATGTGCTACAATGTAAGATTACACTTTAGGAAAGAATATTTCTACAATATGATACTGATTTGAACAGACAGATAGTACTCACAGTTTTTTCTCAGAATTCTGTTTATGAACTAATAATATTAAAAAAATAATAAAAGTAATTAGTTCACCACCAGTTTTGTACAATAGTGGACAACTTTTAGTTATTCACTCCGGATGCATTATTGTACGGTTCTTCCGGCATAAAATATAAGTCAGAATCATGGATTTTAGATTTAAATTAACCGGAATTATCTATATTTTTGTTCCTGTCAATGGATAACAGTTTTGCATTTATGGCTACTATGATGGTACTCATTGACATAAGTACTGCGCCGGCAGCAGGTGATAACAGAATTCCCTGCTGATACAGGATTCCTGCTGCAAGTGGGATAGCAAGTGCATTATAGCCGGTTGCCCAGAAAAGATTTTGTTTCATTTTGCTATATGTTGCGCGGGACAGTTCTATGCTTGCCATAACATCAAGAGGGTTGCTCTTGACAAGTACTATGTCCGCTGTTTCCACTGCAACATCGGTACCAGCACCAATGGCTATTCCTATATCAGCCTGTGCAAGTGCAGGTGCGTCGTTAATACCATCACCGACCATTGCAACAACAAGTCCTCTCTCCTGAACTTCCTTAATTCTGGAAGCCTTTTCATCAGGAAGAACACCTGCAAAGTATTCATCAAGCCCTATCTTCTCTGCAACTCTTTCAGCCACCTGTTCCTGGTCACCTGTGAGCATCATACATTTAATACCAAGTTCCTTCAGCCTGCTGATAACTTCCTTTGATTCAGGTCTGACCACATCTTCCAGTGCAATGGCACCTGCCACGTTTCCATCGATCACCACAAAGACTACGGTCTTTCCCTGACTGGCTATCTCTCCTAATTTTTCTTCAGGATAATCAATATTTTCTTCTTTCAGGAATCCGGGACTGACTACTTTAACATCCCTGCCGTTGGCATTTCCCTGAGCACCTTTTCCTGAAATGGCACTGAAATTCTCAACATTGTAGGTTGAGTCCGAGGAATCCAGAATTCCCTTTGCTATTGGATGTTCAGAATCGGATTCAATGGATGCGGCATATTTCAGTATCTCTTTCTTTTCCATACTGTCATCAAGAGATATTACATCGCTTACTCCGAACTCTCCTTTTGTGAGGGTTCCTGTCTTATCAAAAACGATGGCATCGATGTTCCGTACTCTCTCGAACGGCCCCCTGTTTCTGATAAGCAGACCGTTCTTTGCACCAATGGCAGATGATACGGCAACTACAAGCGGGATTGCCAGTCCAAGGGCATGCGGACATGTGATAACCATAACCGTCACAGCTCTTTCAAGTGAAAAGGCAAGGTCAGTATTCATTAACCTTAACCAGGCGAAAAAAGTGAGTGTTCCGGCTGTCAGAGCAATTATTGTAAGCCAGAGAGCTGCCCTGTCCGCAAGATTCTGTGTTCTTGACTTACTTTGCTGTGCCTGTGAAACAAGATCAAGCATCTGGGACAGGAAAGATTCTTTTCCGGTCTTACGAACTTCAACCGTCAGGGAACCTTCTCCGTTAACGGCTCCACCTATCACTTCGTCCCCTGTTTCTTTTGGAACCGGGTTGGATTCACCTGTAAGCATCGCCTCATTAACAGAGCTCTGCCCTTCAACGACAATCCCATCAACAGGGATCTTTTCTCCCGGTTTGACAAGAACCCTGTCTTCCATTTTAAGCTGGTCCACCGGGACATCCTCGCTTCCTCCGTCTTTTAGAAGATGGGCATCAGATGGCATGAGCTTAACCAGTTCCTGAAGAGCCATCGAGGCACCCATGACCGATCTCATTTCCATCCAGTGTCCTAGCAGCATGATGTCTATCAGGGTTGCCAGTTCCCAGAAAAAGAACTTACCTTCAAGTCCGAAAACAACAAGGCTGCTGTAGCCGTATGCAACTGTGATTGCAACAGCAATAAGCGTCATCATTCCGGGATTTTTTTCACGAAGTTCATCTATGATACCTTTCAGGAAAGGCCATCCACCATAGAAGAAAACAACAGTTGAAAAAGCAAAAAGCAGGTATTTATCACCGGTAAATCCGGGAATGACCAATCCAATGCTGGAACGCAGGAAATCCTGAATTATAGGAGACAATAGCAGTATCGGAATAGAGAGTGCAAGGGATATCCAGAATCTCTTTCTGAAATCCCTGACCATCATAGCATGATGATTTGAGTGTCCCTCGTGTCCCTGATGTTCTTCATGATCATCGTTTTTACCGGAATTACTGTGGTCCATTAATCTCATTCCTGCTCTGCTTTAACTTTTAGATCTAAATATGCAGTTCTGAGCTTATATTCCAAGTTTCTTACGGTTATTCTCTATATGTTCGAGCATAAGCTCAGCTGCCTTTTTAGCATCTGTTTCTACACTTAAGGCTCCACCTGTGATATCCCTGCAGTCTTGTGTGAGCAACTTAACCAGATCCGGTGCTCCGGTTACTGTAGGTACAGGATTTACGTGAGTATATAATCCCAGAGCAAGTGCAAATACGGCATCTATTGTGGCTTTCTGTTCCATGTATTCCGGAGCTGTGGCAACCACAGGAAGATCAGGTATCGGCACATCACCAAGACTAGATGAAATTGCAGCTATGAGATCGGCTATTCTTCCGGTGTCAGTACAGGTTCCGTAACTTAGTACAGGCGGTATTCCAAGGGCTTCACATAAGGATCTGAGTCCGGGACCTGCAAGTTCTTTTGCTTCGGGACTGCAAAGTCCGCCTACCTGCATTGCAGCATTACCACATCCCATTGACAGTACCAGAATATCCCTTTTAATAAGTTCTTTTACAACGGCAATGCTGTGACTGTCGTGTGCGTCATCCCTGAGTGTCGTACATGAGACCATTCCTGCCACTCCGCGCAGTGTACCATCTTTAATGGCATCAAGAAGAGGATCGAGCTTTCCTCCAAGTGCATCCAGTATACTTTCAGTTGAAAATCCGACTACGGCTTCGTTTACCGGCAGATCTGTGACAGGTTTTACTGTTTTTCTGCGTTCTTCAAAGTTATCAATTCCCATCTGTAACAGCTTTGCTGCCTGTTCACTGGCCTGTTCAGGTATGTAATCCAGACGATCACTGATTCCTTCAAATGATATCAGATCACTGACAGGTATCAGTTTGAACTTATACTTTTCAGCATATATGGGGTCTATTGGCATGGAACAGTTCATGTCAGAAACAAAAACATCCACACATCCGCTTGCAAGCACGGCTTCCTGCATGATCCAGTTACCGGTGAATCCATAAAATACATCATCCATATCCCATCTCTGTATCATTTCCTGTCCGGTCTCAATGTTGGCAATTACCCTCAGGCCTTTTGCACCCACCTGTTTTGCTTTATCCTGCCATTCAGGCATTCTTGCAAGCTGAACCATGGCAAATCCAAGGAATGGTTCATGTCCGTTGGGCAGAACATTAACATAATCAGGATCTAGAACACCAAGGTCCACTCTCATGTTATGAGGTCTGGGTAATCCGAATATTATGTCCTGACAGTATTCATTGACTATCTGGCTCTGGTATGCCATCGCAACTCCGAGTTTCATTGCTTTAAGCGCCAGGCTTACATAATTTCCATCAACGTTTGTGAGTGATGAACTGGTGGATCTGAGGATCTCGGAATGAACTCCTCCAGGGAAGATACCAAGATCTTTCCATACATCCTGTCTTTCTTTTGGAGCAAGCATTTCGACAATTTTACTGGGTTTTCCGTATTCTCTTGTAAAATCGGCTTCTACAAAATCACAAAGGTTCAGGGCAACATCTTTGACATCACCGCTGTTATCAACTCCCAGTCTTCCTGCAAAGCTTCTGAGTTTCTCCTCTTCGGCTATCTTAAAAGGAGTCTCACCTTTTGCTGTGGCTCTTAATGTTTTTATGGTCTGGTTTGTATGATACTGATATGTTGATGCACCCATGACGTTACGCAGCAGCATCATGCGCATGGCCATACCATCTGCGGTTATACCGCATACTCCTCTTTTATCTTTAGACGCATCGGCACGGCAGGGTCCGTTGGAGCAAAGGTCACAACGTCTGCCATCCTGACAGAAAGTACATCTCCTGTCGGGATTACCGCCCATTCCCTGAGCTTCATAGCGGTCCCATATGTTGGTTATGCCGTCATCTTTTATTCGTTTATATACTGTTCGCACTGAATCATGATACGATATTCTGTCGTCTTCCATATTAATTCCCCCTTGTTAAATTCGGATCCGATGATCCATACTGTATATGGTGAGGACAGTAGATAAAAAGTCTTTGGAGGAGCATCTTTATTGATATTATTTTCAGATCAGTATCTATTATTGGTATCTTCAGATTCTAAAGATATAATTATCTATCTCAATTTATTATATCAGAATGTATATAAAACAATAGATGCTTTTTCTCTTCGGGAACAATTCCCTGAATATTTCTTACGAGGGACATAGAATGAATAAAACGTGCCATTTGTCAGGATACCTCCTTGTATTTATCCTGACTATGTTCTGTTCTACATCGATAGTATTTGCAGCAGATACGTATGCAGAACAGGAACAACAGATGATTGATCTTATAAATTCAGAAAGAACCGACCGTGGTCTTGAGCCCTTAAGTGTCAATCCGATACTGACCGGGGTTGCCAGAGAACATAGTAAAGACATGATCGACAATGACT
>JAASSR010000117.1 GCA_021767785.1 Methanolobus sp. | reverse complement strand
GGAATACTCAAGTGGCTGGGGAACTGCAACTAATACTCTTCCTGCAGGAATGTCTGTAACCAGCGACAATGACAATTTTAAGAAGGCAACTGAGTTTACAATTACTATCGACAAATCAGTTTTCAACTGTGAATCATTCAGATGGGCAATGAACGTAGTAATAGATGATGATGATATTTCAGGACCTGATGGAGTACAGTGCAAATATCCTGATGGATGGGGATGGAGCTCATCAGCATGTGATTACGTTCCAATGGAAATAAGCTGTAACCAGGAAGAGATTCCTGAATTCCCAACTGTTGCTCTGCCTATTGCCGCAATCTTGGGTCTGGCATTCGTCTTCCAGCGTCGCAGAGACTGATCTGAATAATTAATAAAAAAGCAAAGGCCGGAATAACCGGTCTCAATTATTTTTATTTTACTGTTTCCATTATAAAAGCACATGTCTATATGTGTATTAATACTTTTATCTGGTTATTTTTCTGGGATTTTGAATACCTTTAAATCGATAAAAAATATATAGAATAAATCCATTTAATGACCATTCACAATGCGGGAGTTGCCCAGCCAGGCCAAAGGCGCTAGGTTCAGGGCCTAGTCTCGTAGGAGTTCGTGTGTTCGAATCACACCTCCCGCACCAGGATATCTGTATTTCATAATGGGGTCTTCTCATTGAAGTGATTGAACAATATATTTGTATATTTTTTAAATTCCAATTCCTTTATTAGTTCTCATTTTCATACTATTGTTTGTTTTACTTCAATCAAAGAAACGCAAAAGAGGATAATAGATGAAAGTAGTCGCTATAAACGGAAGTCCACGTAAAGAAGGAAACACAGCAGCCATGCTGAAAAGACTCACATCCAGACTCGAAGCTGAAGGAATAGAAACTGAAAATATCCACATTGGCGGGAAGAAGGTTCATGGATGTACGGCATGTATGACCTGTTTTGAAAAGAAGAACAATCTTTGTGTTTTCGATGATGATGGCATCAATGAGTGCATCACAAAAATGAAGGAAGCTGATGGAATTGTTATCGGCTCACCAACTTATTTTGCTGATGTGACAACCGAGATCAAGGCACTTATTGACCGGGCGGGATTTGTTTCTATGGCAAACGGGGGATTCCTTGCAAGGAAAGCAGGTGCGGCAGTAGTCGCGGTTCGCAGGGCTGGCGCTTTGCCTGCTTATGATTCCATAAATCATCTGTTTGGAGTTTCTAACATGATTATCGTGGGCTCATCTTACTGGAACCTTGGTATTGGCAGAGACCCGGGTGATGTAAGCAATGATTCTGAAGGCATGCAGACCATGGATATCCTTGCCTCCAACATGGCATGGTTGTTGAAGAAGATCAACTCCGATTAGGTATTACTTCAAACAAAATAGAAATCGAAGTTGAAATCGAAAATATAATGAAATTCAAGCCTATGATTTAAATTCCTTCAACTTTACTTTATCATCGACTATCTCGATGTATTCAAGGTATTTTTTATCTCCAAATCCCCAGCTGCCGGTATTTGCAACTTTATTTTCGTCATCCACATAGGCCATGTGAGTGTGACCGTATATAAGATATTGTTCCGGCAGTATATTCAGCAGGAAATGTCTTGTCTTTGCACCGGCAAGCTCCATGATCGGTTCAATGACATTATGCTTGTGGTAATTTCTGATCCTTATCTCAGGTGGCTGCATCATGGAAATAAGTGCTGATTTCGGCTCACTGGGGAATCTTTTCAACGTGTCCCAGAATGAGCGCTTTGACTGTATCTCTTCCCACACCATTTCTGCAGCATTACCTGCATCATCTCCTGCAAGGCACATATGTTCGCTGAAAGTCTCGTATGTTGTCATTGACTTATAGTATGGATTACACAATACTTCAAGCTGGTATCCATGAAAAAAGAAGAAATCCTGCTCTTTGCTTTTTATTACTTCATGCCTCTTCACTTCAAAGGGGAAATTCTTCTTCAGAAGTTCACTGAGGCGAAGCAGATAGAAATCATGGTTTCCGGCAATGTAATGAACCTCAGTATCATCCAGCATTTCATTCAAAACAACCAGAGACTTCGAGCATTCAATTATCGCCTTTGTGAAATCTCTCCTCCATATATCTATTATATCTCCAAGAAGCACAAGGTGTTCAACATCTTTGTTCTTCAGATCCTCTATGAATTCTATGAACTCATTCTCTCTTGCTCCTGTCATACCCAAATGTACATCCGAAACGGCTACTATTGACATAAATACTCCCCTTTATGCTATGGATTTCTTTGCTTTAGAATTTCTGATATCTGATTTTAAGTTCTTGTGATGATAATTATTTTAAACTGTTTTGAGCTGATTAAGAAGGATTGATGGAAACAAGATTTCATAATATTGTTAAGTAGCAAATTACAAAAGAAAGTTAGAATACCATCGCTTCAGTCATCGTATATCCCATCTCCTGTGACCATATTCCCTTTTGCTGTGATCCATCCGTTCTGGGTACCGTTCATTCTGGCGGTTACAGTATCCTGGAATGAATTGAACCTCCAGCCACCGGCCCACCATTCATTTGTGCCTGTAACCTCAACACTAATATCGACACCTGTCAGTTCCGAAGTATTATATTGTGCGAATAGGCGGCTTTCATATTCATAGTATTCAGGATCGATATGTTCCGGCGGGGAGACCATATTTGCAGGTTCGGTGGTACTCAGGTTGTTTTTTGGTACCAGTACTGATTCATTCCCCAGGGGATATTTCGTATTGAGACTTTGATTTACTGTAAGTCCGGCAGTAAACCTTATGGGCCTGAGTACAGGAGTTTCTTCAGAATATTCATTTGACTCGGTTATGTTTTTTTTCATTGGAACTTCTTCATCTTCAGATATCGGTTCCGGTAATGAATGATAAGTAGGAACTATTTTTTTGTTGGTTATTTCAAGCATGGTTCCATATTCTGTATGAACTAGGCTAAAATTCCATCCGGGACTGTTGCTGTAGATATCATTT
This sequence comes from Methanolobus sp., assembly GCA_021767785.1. Classification (GTDB taxonomy): domain Archaea; phylum Halobacteriota; class Methanosarcinia; order Methanosarcinales; family Methanosarcinaceae; genus Methanolobus. The sequence goes on along the minus strand of JAASSR010000117.1, from coordinate 2,673 downwards.
GAGGCTTTTGAGACCATTTCCTCACCTACGATCGATCTGTTTTCAAATACCGGTAAAGGAAGGTAAAGTGTTGCATTGTTGAGAGGCTTATCTGCCTTGATAGTGACCTCATAGTGATAATTGCTCATGTATGTCTCTTCTTTCTGGTCTGTACTTTCCAGGTATATGAGGGTCACTACTATGGAAAAGACTATCAGTACAACAAATATGACTGAAATTATCATTAAAAATTTGCCCAGTTTATTCAATATTTCCCAACCTGCAATTTGTTCGTATTATATCAGGACGGTTATCCTCTTATATTATTGACGCACCAACGACTGCCATAATATAACTTAACGATAAGGTATTCATACTTATTTAACCTTTAAAGATTATTACCTGTCTGTAAATAAATACTGCTATTAATTACATCAACAGAACTGCTGATTAAAATGAGACTCTACAGCACAAATCTTAAAGCACCGGAAGTAAGCTTTCAGGAAGCTCTCATAACCGGACTTGCACCTGACAGTGGGCTTTATATGCCAAAGGACCTGCCTTCCTTTTCAAAGGAAGATATCGATTCTCTTAAGGATGAACCCTATCCTGAGGTTGCTTACCGTGTATTGAGCAAAGTACTTGAGGGTGAAGTCGACGATGGTTCACTGAAAATCATTGCATATGACGCTTACAACTATGATGTCCCGCTCGAAGAAATTGACGAACATACCTATATCATGAGGCTTGACAGAGGCCCGACTGCATCTTTCAAGGATTTTGCAGCCCGCATGATGGCAAGACTTATGCAGTACTATCTCAGCAAGGAGAACAAGAGCCTGACCATCCTTACTGCGACTTCGGGAGATACCGGTAGTGCTGTTGCGGATGCATTCTACGGACTTGACAATATCAGGGTCATTGTGCTTTTTCCAACCGATGAAGTATCCGGTCGTCAGCGTAAACAAATGACAACTCTCAATGACAACATCACAGCAATTTCAATAGATGGAAAGTTCGATGACTGTCAGGCAATGGTAAAACAGGCGTTCTCAGACAAGGATCTCAAACATCTTAATCTCTCATCAGCCAATTCCATTAATATAGGGCGGCTTATTCCGCAGTCTATCTACTACATTTATGCTTACTCAAAGCTCAGGGACTATCCGGAGGAGATCATTTACTCAGTTCCATCAGGCAATTTTGGAAACATGATGGGTTGTGTTCTGGCAAAGAACATGGGTCTTCCTGTAAAAAAGATAATTGCATCTGTTAATGAGAATGATGAAGTGCCAGCCTTCCTGAACACAGGTGACTATGAAAAGATAGTTCCGTCAAAGAACTGTCTCTCCAATGCAATGAATGTGGGGCATCCAAGTAATCTTGCAAGACTTATTGCCATCTATGGCGGAGTGATGGATGAGAAAGGAAATATTAGCAAAGAAGCTGATATGGATAAGCTCAGGAATGATGTCTATTCAAGTTCCGTAACCGATGAACAGACCAAGACAACTATCAGGGAGATTTATGAAAAATACAATATACTTATCGAGCCACACGGAGCAGTCGGTATAAAAGGTCTCTTTGAATTCAGAGAAATGACAGGTGACAATACCCTTGCTATAACTCTGGAAACGGCAGATCCTGCAAAGTTCCCTGAACATGTGAAAGCCCAGACCGGTGTAGAACCTGAACTTCCTGAAAGCCTGAAAAGAATCGAATCAAAGGACGAGTTCATGGATTATCTTGGAACGGATTATGCGGCTTTTAAGAAGTATTTGCAGGCAAAGCTCGTTTGAGCTCACCATTTTCCTTTATATTTTGGATTCAGGATGCGATTTTGCTCCTTACTCTTAAAGTGGAATGAGGTAAGTTTGTGATCTGTAACAATTCATATTTACCGGAAAGGCGTGGAAAATATTTTGGAATATGTGCTTCCTATCATCATTCCAAGGGCTGCAATTGTCCGAAATGTCCTTCTTATCCGAAATCCGCAGAATTCATGTTCTGTTCCAGGGGACCATATCCGGACATTGAAAAAAAAGGATGCTTATGTTCAAAGTGCATAGTTTACAAGAAATTTGCTCTCAAGGGTATTTATTTTTGTTCTGAGTGATATTGTTATCCATTAGCTGATAATTCATTATATGGATATAATATATCATCATTATCATAATGATTGTATATTCAAATATAGATATATTTATATAGTAGTAAATAAAACTGTTCATTGTAGCAATATATGCCACACAGAGTATGCATCAAATGAAATGTATCATTCTGGTGTACGATATGGACTTCATCCCAACACTCTTCGGTGAAAACCGGAATTGGTTTGCATGGAATTGTGGGCTCTATGCCTTTCCCCTCAGCATTAAATGAAAATGCCCACTTTTCCAGGCATCAAAACCATAGGCTACATGAGTATGGGCTTGCTAATTGGGGTGTGGGGAAGAGTATGAGCGATGGACCATTCTGACCATGTCGGGATGGTTGGGGTTATTGTCAATTTGTCAATATTTTATTATTTTAATATCTTTACATAATCATTATGGCAATTATAATGGCAATACTTTGCTTACTACTGCTGAGTATTTTACCTTCAATTTCAGGTTATCAGTATTTGCGCTCTTTATATTGTTTTTTTGATTAAAATACTGATTTAAAGCAAGTCTGCAATATTTTTTTATAGTT
>JAASSR010000037.1 GCA_021767785.1 Methanolobus sp. | reverse complement strand
GGTTATCTTGCCGTCCATAGCCTTCATTTCGGAGATGACGTTACCCTCCTCATCATAGGCGATCCACATGAATGCCTCATCATTTTCATTTGACCAGTAATATTCAACTCTGGCAATTCCATTCTCGTCGGGTGTATTTGCTTCATAAACACCATGGCACATTTCAATACCATCGATATTTTCTTTACCAACGATCTCCATGGTCACCATTTCACCGGTGTTAGGGTTGCTTGTGGTCATGATGGAACCCACAGGACAGTCCTCATCCGATACATCACCTTCTGTATAGGTGACATCATATTCATCTCCATCCTCACCTTCTATAGTGGTTGTTGAAGTTTCTTCATCGCTACTACAACCGGATACGGCAAGTGAAAGTACTAACAATACAAAAAATATTATAAACTTCTTTTTCATAGAACACACCGTTCTTAGAAAGTTAAGATGTTGTCCTCTTTTAAATGTATCGATTTGATGTTCTCTAATTATAAAGTGTAAACAATCCAGCTACATATAAGAGATAGGCTCCAAGGATCAGGCCACCTTCCCATCTTTCCAGTTTTTTCCCGGTGATCCCGAAGATGATAAGAAGTAGCATTATGCCTATCATCAAAGGAAAATCATATTCAAGGGACTGGGGCAATATTGTAAGTGGTCTTATTTGAGAAGAAGCACCAAGTATCAATGCAATGTCCATTGTGTTTGCTCCCAATATATTTCCTATGGAAATATCCTGATGTCCTTTTAGAGTAGATGACAGTGCAGTGATAAGTTCCGGAAGTGATGTTCCAAGTGCAACAAGGGTAAGAGCAATGATCATTTCAGGAACTCCTAGCCATTCTGCAATGTTTATGCCGGAATCAACAAGAATGCGACTTCCGATAATAACAAGAAGAGCACCTGTTATGAACAGTAGAATATCCTTTCTAAGCTGGCTCAGAGGAACTTTTTCTCTTAATTCTTCATTTCCATCAAAGACCAATCTTTGAAGACGGTAATTATAGTACAGGAACCCCAGGAACACAACTAACAGCAGAATACCGTCAAAAGGTGATATAATGCCGTCATAGGACACAGTGATCAGTAGTAATGCGGAGCCAAGCATGAACCCGCTTTTACGGGTAAAGCTGTGTATGTTTACAGGTATGGCTTTAATAATTATTATTGAACCGAGGACAAGTCCGGTGTTACAAATGGCAGAACCTACTGCATTTCCAACGGTCATTTCAACATGGTCCAGATAGGCAGCCATGGCAGAAACCGTAAATTCAGGAGCAGTGGTTGCAAAACTAACTATAGTTGCACCTATTATGATCTTTGGAATTCCGCTTTTTTCGGAAATCGAGACCGCTGATTCGACGAACCAATCCGCTCCTTTAGTTATCATAAGTATACTTAAGATCAATAATGCAACCGTTGATAGCATAAGGCACCCTATAGATGTCCATAAGATTTAAAATTAAGTGAAAAAAGACAGTCAAAATATATGCAATAATTACTCCAGTCCAAGTATGGTAACGGCAGTTACAATCATTAACCCGAGACCTACCATACGCACTGAATGTTTGATAAGGCTCTGTTTTGCCAGCTTACCTGAAAACACTCCGAGAACAGACAGGACCATTATGCTAAGTATTATAGCAGTTTCAAGCATGTATTCATCAAGCAGAATGAAAGGTGCTATAGGTACAAGAGAACCGCAAAAACTTGCACCTCCATGGAAGAAAGAGTCACTCCATATCTTGTTCTTTGTTTGTTTTTCAAGTTTTGTCTGGTCAAGACTTCGCAATAAAGGCTTTTCCAGCTCGGCCAGTTTACCGTACTCAACAGCACTTTCAGCAAGATAGGAGCCTATACCATTTGTCAATGCGAGAGCAACTGCTCCTCCAAGTGCGGCATTGATTACCACCGTAGGATTATCTGAAACATTGGATGTACCTATCACAACGCCAAGGACCGCAAGTATGCCATCGATACTTCCAAGAATTATGTATCTGCCGTACTCGGTCTTGAATTTAAATTTTCCTTCTTTTCGAATATTTGTATTGTTCTCTTTATCGCTCATATTGATCTGATATCCTGATTCAGGTTAAAGATACACGCAAAGCTTTTTTTCTTTTTCGGATATTAAACAAGGTTAAGCTTATAGCAGATGATAAGAATACAAACCCGACAACTCATAAGGAATGATCCGATGAAAGTTCACCCAAGATGTTCATACTGTCTGCTATCCAGAGTTCACCTGGAAGCAGAGCTGTCAACAGATGATGAGGAGCTTATGCACAGGGCTATCCTCGGTGGTATAGATGTGCTGAATTCCATCTACAAACCCGGAATGCCGGCAGCAGAGCTATCGACACCAATGCACAGAAAGGCCTATGAGATATTGAATGACAACGACCCCTATCGTGAAATGAAGGCACTGAGCAGTAAAACAGCAGCCAGATTCCTTCCTGTCATACGTTCTCATGTGTTCAACGGGGATGGGGATGATATCGCAACATTCAAACGTGCTGTACTTGCTGCTGTTATAGGTAACTATTTCGATTACGGAGTTATGGGCCTTGAAGTTCCCATAGATGTTTTTGATGAGACCTTCAGGGAACATTTCGAGCGTGGACTTGATATAGATGACACAGACAAAATGCTTGACAAACTGAACAATGTGGTCTATCTGGCTGACAATTGCGGAGAGATTCTTATAGATACACTTGTCTTTGAGATGATCAATAAGATGGGTGGCAATATTACTCTGGTAGTCAGAGGAGCTCCAATACTGAATGATGTGACAATGGAAGAGATCAAAGAGTTCGGTATTGACAGGAAAGTGGACCGCGTTCTTACAACAGGTTCCAATGCTATAGGAGTTCGCTTTGAAGAAGCCCCTCCGGAATTAAAGGATGCTCTTGATAATGCCTCTCTAATAATAAGTAAAGGTATGGCAAATTATGAGACCATGTCAGAAGAGAATTATAGACCAATAACATATCTACTTAAGGTGAAGTGTGATCCTGTGGGAGAAGATATCGGGGCACCCAGGGGTTGTTCAGTAGCCCGATTATTTGAATAGGAGGGACGAATATGTGTGAACTGAAAGTTATTCTTGTTGAAGATGACAACAGAAGTACCGTCATGGAATCCGTAACAAAGATGGTTGTTGAGGGAGATGAAGTCCATCTTTACGGGATACTGGGAGAAAAAGAGACTGTGAAAGGATATGTGAAAATGGTTGATTTCGGAACAGGGGAAGCTCTTATAGTCTCATAAATGATTTGCCAATATGTAACAGATATTGTAAATGTATTGGAGTATATTGCTTTATCAGGATGTAGCCGAAACTGAAGATAAACATAAAATCAAATCCAAGTTTATATCAAATTTAATAAAAGATCGAATATTCAGGACGATAAGATAGGAAGGAACTAAGATGTCAAAAGTAAAAGTTGCAATAAACGGATATGGTACAATCGGTAAAAGAGTTGCTGATGCTGTTTCTGTGCAGGATGATATGGAGATAATCGGTATCGCAAAGACAAGACCGAATTATGAAGCCTTTGTTGCACGCGATAAAGGATATGAAGTATATACTCTGGAAGGCAGGGTAGATGATATGAAGAAAGCAGGTATTCCTGCCGCCGGTACTGTAGAGGATATGATTGCAAAGGCCGATGTGGTAGTTGATTGTACACCTGGCGGGGTAGGAGAACAGAACAAGTCAATGTATGAGAAAGCAGGTGTAAAAGCCATCTGGCAGGGTGGTGAGGATCATGAACTTGCAGGCTTCTCATTCAATGCAAACGCAAATTATTCTGAAGCACTTGGCAGGGACTTTGTGAGGGTCGTTTCCTGCAATACAACAGGTCTGTGCAGGGTAATACATCCTCTTGACCAGGAATATGGTATAAAGAAAGTAAGAGTAACACTCATGAGGAGATCTGCAGACCCGGGTGATGTAAAGAAAGGGCCCATAAATGCGATAATACCGAATCCTATAAAACTCCCATCACACCACGGTCCTGATGTTAAGTCAGTTATGCCACATATTAACATTACATCTACTGCAGTGAAACTGCCCACCACTTTGATGCATTTGCATACCCTTAACATCGAGCTGGAAAAGGATTGCAGTTCAGATGATGTTAAGGCACTGTTCGGGGAACAGCCACGTATCAGGATGATCGGTCAGGGTATCGGTTCAACTGCAGAGATCATGGAGCTTGGAAAGGATATCGGACGTCCCAGAGGGGACATGTGGGAGAACTGTATCTGGGAAGATTCCGTCACGATGTATGAAGGAGAACTCTATTTCTTCCAGGGAATCCATCAGGAGTCAGATGTAGTTCCCGAAAATGTGGATGCTATACGTGCCATGATGGAGCTTGAGGAAGATGGTGCAGAGTCCATAGCAAAGACAAACAGAGCAATGGGATTTTGAGTCAACATATAGGCTTTATGCAGCGCACGATCAACTTTCCGGCCCTCAGTGAAAGAATAGCTGATGCGGTGCATGAGGCGATCAGGGATCTTGTCGGCACATCAGAAGCCGACAGGATTCTCTATATGGGTGCAGACGGTACCCCCACTAAAAAGATCGATGACGCTTCTGAAAAAGCTATTTTTGAGGTGCTTGGTCAGGAGCAAAATCCTTTCAGGATCATCAGTGAAGAGGCAGGAGAGAAAATAATAGGCAATGATCCCGGCTTTACAATTATTATAGATCCGATAGACGGCACATACAATGCCTGCTCAGGGATACCTTTTTACGGCTTATCTCTTGCCGTTGCCAAAAATGATCTGAATGACATTTGTTTTGGATTTGTCAGAAACCTGGCAACTGGTGATACTTTTTATGCAGAGGATGGTAAGGGTGCTTATCTTAATGGCAACAAGATACAGGTCTCAGAAACTTCAGATATCAAAAGATTCTGTGTTAGTATCTATGGTTACAGAACTAATATAGAAGATGCTGCTCATATCTCAAAAAGTGTCAGAAGAATCAGGTCACTTGGAAGTGTAGCACTGGAACTGTGTTATGTGGCAGCAGGAAAGATAGATGCACTCGCCGATGTAAGGGGGACCATGAGAATGACCGATGTGGCAGCAGCTAAACTTATCCTGGAGGAAGCAGGGGGTATTATCACAGATGAACTCGGTGGTTCTTTAAAGCTTGAAGACCAATTAATGAACAGGGTTAGGGTCATTGCTTCCAACGGACAGGCACATGATCGGATATTAAAGCTTTCAACAGGGATACTAAAATGAGAGTTAATAAAATTGGGATCGTATCGAGATTCGATCAGCAGATAGCCCTTGATATGGTCAGAAATATCTATTATGAGTTCAGTTCAAAGGTAGAGATCTTTCTTTCTCCTAAAACAGGCAAACACCTAGGTATCAAAGATAATCTACTCCCGGTTGAACAAATGCGTGATAAAGGTGTGGAACTAATCGTCTCCGTAGGTGGTGACGGAACAGTGCTGCGCAATATATCCAAAATGAAGGATCCTTTGCCTGTGCTCGGCATCAATATGGGCAATCTGGGTTTTCTTGTGGATGTACCGCCGGAAGATGCTATTAAGGATATAGAAGATGTTCTGAAGGGCTTCACATATACCGAGCGTTCAAGGCTCAGTGTGCATCTGAATAAAAAAAGACTATTTGATGCCACCAATGAAATAGTTCTCATCACAGCAAGGCCAGCAAAGATATTGACATTCAGGATATCCATAGATAATTCACAAATAGAGGATGTGAGGGCAGATGGTGTTGTACTTGCAACTCCTACAGGTTCAACTGCCTATGCCATGAGTGCAGGAGGTCCTATAGTTGACCCCAGGGTAGATGCATCGATCATTGTTCCACTGGCACCATTTAAACTTTCATCAAGGCCCTGGATAGTACCAGGTGAAAGTACATTGAAAGTTGAAATGATAGTCCCTGAAAAAGAAGCTGCTGTTGTTATCGATGGCCAGCATTCGTACAGTATGAAGGAAAATGATGTTGTTACAATTACAAAGGCTGAGAATCCTGCAAGGTTTGTGAGCAGTTCTATAAATGGCTTTTACGAGAAAGTTCAGAGTAAACTTGCCTGAAATGTAGCGCAACTTTATTTCAAAGAGCAATTCAGAACAAATTAGTAAAATCTACATAAAATTGCCTTCTATTCAATTGATAAATATTACTCTTTATCATTTCCGGAAAAGCTCTAAAATAGCTTATAATACCTAAAAGTTATATAATTGAACCGGAAATTGAGCAACAATCAAAGGAGTCAAAAGCATGTCAGAAAATAAGGATTACTCAAGGAACAAGCTTATAGATTATTTGAATTTGCCACCTCTTGATATTGAGATCTGTGACGTGACGCTCAGAGACGGTGAGCAGACACCGGGAGTGGTCTTTATGAAGGAGGAAAAGATAGCCCTTGCACAGGAACTTGACTCCGTTGGCATTGAAATAATAGAAACTGGTTTTCCTGTAGTTTCGGCTTCTGAAAAAGAGGTCGTAAAAGAAATAGCCAATATGGGATTGAATGCCCGTACATGCTGTCTTTCAAGGTCAAAACTGAGTGATGTTGAAACTGCTGTTGATTGTGATGTTGACTTTATCAGCATATTCATTGCAATGTCGGATCTCCATCTTAAGTACAAATACCATAAGAGTTGTGAAGAGATGTTCTCCTGTGCCATGGAAGCAGTTGAATACGCCAAGGATCATGGAGTTGGTGTCAGATTTGCGGCGGAGGACGGAAGCAGGACCGATATAGAGGTACTCAAAAAAGCTTTCAAGGCTGCGGAAGAGTACAAAGTTGATTATGTAAGCATTGCCGATACCATCGGTATTTTGAACCCGAGTACAACCCACTATCTTGTAAGTGAGATTAAAAAAGAAGTTAAAACCCCTGTTTGTATCCATTGCCACAATGATCTTGGAATGGCTACTGCAAATACTCTCGCTGCTGCGGAAGCAGGTGCCAAACAGCTTCATACGACAGTGAATTCCATCGGTGAACGTGCAGGCAATGCTTCCCTTGAGGAAGTTCTTGTTGCACTCAGGATACAGTATGGTATTGACAGATATGATACTACAAAACTGACGGGACTGTCAAAAATGGTAAATGAGTATTCCGGAATTGATCCTGCTGTTAATAAGGCTATTGTGGGTAAGCATGCTTTTTCCCATGAATCCGGTATCCATGTTTGTGCTATTCTTGAAGAACCACGTACTTATGAGCTTTTCAGTCCTGAAATGGTAGGTGGTACACGCCATCTTATAGTAGGAAAACACACTGGAATGAAAGCTCTGAGAGGTATAGTGGGTAATATGGGCTATGAACTTTCAACAGAAGAACTGACCATGCTGCTTGACAGGATAAAGAATTGTACCGATACAAAACACGGTATTTCACCTTCAAGACTTGAAACAATGATAAATGAGACAAAGAAGCATTAATAATCGATCAATGCATCTTTTTTATGTGGATTGTGTATTGCTTCACTGTCATGGCTAACGTTCATCTCATCTTCTTCTGAGTCCAACTCTTCATAATAGTTCATCTCGTCATTCTCAAGTATGATGACATAGTCCGCAGAATTTCTAAGAGCTGCGGAAAACCCCGGTTCAACCCCAAAGATTATTGTTTCCTTCCCATGTTCATTGGCCTTGTTCAGCAGTGGTTTGAAGTCCGCATCTCTTGTGACAAGTGCCATGGTATCGATATTAGGATTATAAACTATCTCCATGCCTTCCACAGCAAGTCTGACGTCAACATCACTGGAGCATATTATGGGCTCGAACCCGTTGTTCTCGATTGCTTCTACCAGTTTGTCTGATGCGTATTGATTCAGGAATACTCTTCCTATTTTTACATTACCATATTCTTTCAGAACATCTCTTATCTCTTCAAGATTTACATTGAATTCCTTGCGAAGAACATTGGGACCATCCACCAGAAGACCAATACTTCTCCTTCCTGTTTCTTTTTTAGTACTAAGATATTTGACAATAGAATTAAGTCCGGTTTTCACATTAGCCATGATGCCTCACTATAATGATAAATAATAGACCGATATATCGGATGAATAATTTCAACAAATTTCAACAATTATGAGATATATTATAAATATTTATTATCTAAGTTATTAATATTGACAATATGAATTTGTTTTGATGGAATATAACTATTACTGAAACTGAAAAACTGTAAATGACCTGTTACCCTGATAGAAATATAATACTTTGAACTCATTATTGACCACCAGAGGTTCTCAGTGTCCCAATATTTCCGCCATTGAAATTTTATTCACGTCTGCCTTTGTTCCTCTTGTTTCCTCATTCAGGATAAAGTAGTTTACAAACCTCCCATCAATTCTTTTTCTTGTAAAAAGAATTTCTCCGCCATGTTTTATATATGTATCCATCACTTCTTCGAACTGAACCCTTTCAATATCCGATAGTTCTATCAGGCTTTCACCATCAAGGAACCAGTTATAAACCTTGAGAAGGCTCACTTCACGCACTCTTTTCAGTCCTTCTGTATCTTTAAAATCGTCAACGTAGACCGAGCGTTTTAGTTGCGGAGACCAGCCTGCCAGTTTTTCCTGAATTTCTATGAACTGTACAGGTATCATCTCCCCTTCATCCGGCCTTGGAAATACTTTTGCAAGGTGTTTTGAACTTCCTTTCAGGAGGCTCACCTTCGATAGTATATGTTATTGTATGAACTGTATTTTTTCTGAGCTCTTTTGATTCGGCTACCCATAAGTAATCCTACCAATATTCCACTAAGATGGGCAGTGTGTGCTATCATATCATTGGACCCAAGCAGTACGAAGTCGAATAATGCAAAAAGTATCAGTGCATGGGTTATCTGCATGGGTATGAAATATACATATACCCTTATGTCAGGTGCTATTATCGCAAGAGAGGCGAATACTCCCATGATTGCACCACTGGCTCCTACCACGGGTGTATAGGGCGAGTTACTTGTCACTGAATATGCTATTGCTGCAACAAGACCCGCTGTGAAGTATATGGAAGTGAAAATCTTCTTGCTTGTCCTCCTCTCAAGTTCAGGTCCAAAGAAAAAAAGTACCAGCATATTAAAAAATATATGGGCAAACCCTGCATGGATGAACATATGTGTTACCAATGTCCATGGTCTTTGCAGCATGAAAGCAGGTACCAGCTGGAAAAGCTGCTGGTATCCAGGAATGAAAATCTGCAAAATGAATGAAAATAAACAAAGATAGATTATTGCCATGGCAGGACTGTTTTTCATTGAGTAACTTATGTTCCTGCCAACGCCTTTTACGGCACCCTTTGCTGCATATTTTGCAGAGTTTTTCAGTGCATCTTTGAAAAGATTCTCATTTGTCCTGCGTCCGTAATTCTGATCTTTATTGAAAAAGCCATCCTTTTTAAGCTGTTCCAGACCTTCGCATGCATGCTGTTCAGGCAATCTGTGACCTGAACAAAAATTTTTTCCACAAAAACGACATCTAAAAGGGATTCTTTCTTCTTTGCCGCATATCCAGCATTTTTTGTCCAAAATGATTCACCGTGATTTAATACTCTTTTATGGTAGACAGGCATTAAATAAAACTATTTCCAAAAAACCTCTGATAAGAGAACGGATATTATCAAGAATAATCATTATAGATATCGGAAAACTTATATGTGAAAATCGTGTAATGTTCTCACTCATCTACTAACTGATTAATTATATTCTTTTGACTGAACATTTATGTGAAACATTGAATGAATGGTAACAAATAATCATGACAAATACCAGAAACTTTTTTATATGGGGTGATGTTATTAAACACCTTAACAACAGTTTCTAAAAATATTACAGATCCAAAACCAAATAATAACAAGTTATAATTTAGTGTATTTTAGTAGCACTTCTACACCTATAAAGGAGGACAAAACAAACATGAGCGACATAGAAACTGGACAGTTTTCCATTGATGACCTGGAAAATGTCCAGATTACAATCGGCAAGATCGTAGGTGCCATTGAGAAAAAAGCGCAAGAAGAAGGAGTTGAAATAGGACCAACTCCGAAGCCGGGAATATCCGGTCTGAGGGACTGGGACTATAAATTGCTTTCACGCTATCAGCCAGTTTACACACCGGTCTGTGATCAGTGCTGTTACTGTACCTTTGGAAAATGTGATCTTTCAGGTAATAAGGAAGGTGCCTGTGGTATCAATATGGAAGCACACCAGGCACGTGAAACCCTTTTGAGGGTAATTACGGGTGCTGCAGCCCATGCCGGGCACGGACGCCATATCCTTCATCACCTTATAGATCTTTACGGACACGACAAACCAATAGATGTAGGTCCTTCAAACCTGCTTGCACCAAATACACAGGCTGTAACAGGTATCAGGCCGGAAACACTTGGTGATCTTGAAGAGGTCATGGACTATGTTGAAGAGCAGCTCACACAGTTGCTTGCTACTATCCATGCAGGTCAGGAAGGAGCAGCAATCGATTTTGAGTCAAAGATCCTCCACGGTGGTATGCTTGATCATGTAGGTATGGAAGTATCGGATCTGGCTCAGGTTTCATGTCTCGGAATGCCTAAATCAGACCCGGAAGCTCCTCTTGTGGAGATAGGAATGGGTTGTATCGATTCAAGTAAACCGGTTCTTGTTGTTATCGGACATAATGTCGCGGGTGTAACCAATATAATGGATTACATACACGAACATGATCTTGAAGACAAGATGGAACTTGCAGGTCTGTGCTGTACAGCTATAGATATGACACGTTACCAGACAGATCAGGGGCAACTGCCGCGAGCAAAGGTTATTGGCACACTTGCCAAGGAACTCAAGATGATAAGGTCCGGTGTTCCTGATGTTATCGTTGTTGACGAGCAGTGTGTAAGAGCAGATGTTCTCGACGAAGCGAAGAAGCTTTCAATTCCTGTGATAACTACCAATGAGAAGATCATGTATGGTCTTCCGAACAGGTCTGAAGATAAACCTGAGGATATCATTGAAGATCTTTCAACTTTCAAGGAACCCGGAGCACTTATTCTGGACTTCGATGTACTGGGGGAAGTTGCACCTGAACTGACACTTAAGATGTCAAAGATCCGTGATGAGATAGGAATCAAAGCACTTCCAACTGATGAGGAGCTCCAGGAACTTTCTGAAAAATGTGTCCAGTGTGGCGCATGTGAACTGGACTGTCCCGACAATCTTCCTATCATGGAGGCAATGAGGGCTGGTGTTGACAATGATTTCAGCAAGTTCGAGTATCTGCATGACAAATGTATTGCCTGTGGCAGATGTGACCAGGCATGTCCAAAGGATATCCCTGTACTTAATATGATAGAGAAAGCCTCACAGAAACTTATCCGTGAGGAAAAAGGATTTATGCGTTCAGGAAGGGGACAGATCAGTGACCCGGAGATACGTGAGGAAGGTGTTAACCTTGTACTCGGAACAACGCCTGGTATCATTGCAATGGTAGGATGTTCCAACTATCCGGACGGTACAAAGGATCTTTACAGTGTTGCAGATGAGATGCTAAAGAGAAACTACATCGTTGTAATGTCAGGATGTTCAGCAATGGATCTTGGTATGTACAAGAACGAAGACGGTGAGACACTCTATGAGAAGTATCCTTCAAAGTTCCTTGCCGGCAATCTTATTAATGTAGGTTCATGTGTTTCCAACTCACACATCACGGGAACAGCTATCAAAGTAGCTGCTATATTCGCACAGAGGAATGTATCCGGAAATTATGAAGAGATCGCTGATTACATCACGAACCGTATAGGTGCCGTTGGCGTTGCATGGGGAGCTTATTCTCAGAAAGCCGCATCAATAGCATCCGGATGTAACAGGCTGGGTATACCGGTAGTTGTTGGACCACATGGTTCAAAGTACAGAAGGGCACTTATAGGTAAGCCTTATAAGGAGGAGGACTGGAAGGTCTATGATGCAAGGAATGGTTCTGAAATGCCAATTCCTGCTTCACCTGAGTTCCTGCTCACAACTGCGGAATCCATTGAGGAACTGCTTCCGATGCTGGCAAAGAACTGTATCCGTCCATCTGACAACAGCATGGGAAGGATGATCAAACTGACCCACTATATGGAACTCAGTCAGAAATATCTCGGCCACATGCCAGAGGACTGGTACAAGTTCGTCAGGACAGAGACCGACCTTCCACTTGCAAAGCGTGAGGAACTTCTTAAGATGCTTGAGAAGGACCACGGATGGGAGATCGACTGGAAGCGTAAGAAGATCCTTTCAGGACCGACAATGAAGGCGGATGTTTCAGCACAGCCGACAAATGTAAAGAGACTCTGCAAGGGGGAATGCTGAATGGTAGACACAACCAAGAACACACAGATCTATGCCACCTGGGGAAGAAAAACAGCAAAACCTGTCAATCCTAAAGTGGCAGGAAAAATGATCAGCAAAGCAAAAAGACCCCTTATGGTAGTTGGGTCTGAGATATTAAAAGATGATAAACTTGTAGAGAAGACAGTCGCTATAGCAAAGAAGGGTGTTCCGGTAGCTGCTACCGGACATTCCATCACAGCACTTGTTGAAAAGGATATAGGTGCAAAGTACATCAATGTTCATTCACTGGGCCATTATCTTGGTGATAAGAACTGGTCCGGTCTTGATGGGAAGGGTCCGTATGACACTATCATTTTTATCGGACACAAAAAATACTACCTCAATCAGGTACTTGCAGGAATTAAGAACTTCACGGACCTTAAGACAATAGCAATCGAAAGACATTACATGCAGAACGCTACATTGTCCTTCGGTAATCTCAAACCTGAGGTACATCTTGAAGCGCTTGATGAAATAATTGAAAATTTATGATTTTAATTTGAATGCTGACAATACGGAGAACTAATCATGGCAGATGAATTTCCTTTTGAGATATCTCCTATGTTCGAAGGAGAGAGGATTAGAAAAGACGGTATGTATGCAGAACTTGCAGGTCCGAAATCCAAAGGATTCGAACTTGTAAGGGCAGCAGACATGGATGATGTGGAAGACGGAAAGTTCACACTTATCGGCCCTGACATATCAGATATGGAAGAAGGATCCAGACATCCTCTTGCAATGATCTACAAGATCGCAGGAGAGCTTGTAGAGGCTGACCTTGAATCGATTGTGGAAAGAAGAAATCACGAATTCCAGAATTATATACAGGGCTTCATGCATCTTAACCAGAGAGATGATGTCTGGATGAGAGTCAGCAAGGAAGCAGTCGAAAAGGGACTGACTTCCTTTGAGTCTGTTGCTAAAGCCATCATGATGCTCTTCAAGAACGAACTTCCGTTCATAGAGAAGGTTGAAGCAATCTATATCACAGATATGGACGAGATCGAGAAGGAGATAGACAATGCAAGGGAAGTTTATAAGGCAAGGGACGACAGGACTCGTGACCTCCACGATGAAGATGTTGATACATTCTACGGATGTACTCTCTGTGCATCATTCGCTCCTACCAATGTCTGTGTCGTTACACCTGATAGAATTTCCCTCTGTGGTGCAATTAACTGGTTCGACGGAAGGGCAGCTGCAAAGGTAGATCCTGAAGGACCTCAGTTCGCTATTCCAAAAGGAGATGTCATCGATGAGGAATCCGGAGAATATACAGGTGTCAACGAAGCAGCAGAAAGGCTGTCAAGCGGTGAATACGACCGTATCAAACTGCACTCATTCTTTGAGTACCCCCATACATCCTGTGGATGTTTCGAAGTGGTCGGATTCTATATCCCTGAAGTAGACGGTATCGGATGGATAGACAGGGACTTTGCAGGTACAGCTCCTAACGGCCTCCAGTTCTCAACCATGGCAGGACAGACCGGTGGAGGTAAACAGGTTGTAGGTTTCCTTGGTGTAGGTGTCAACTACTTCCGTTCACCAAAGTTCATTCAGTCTGACGGTGGCTGGAACAGAGTTGTCTGGATGCCAAAGATGCTCAAGGACAAGGTACTCAACGACATTCCAGAGGATATCCGTGATAAGATCGCAACCGAAGAGGACGCAACTGATGTTGACAGTCTCAGAACCTTCCTCAAGGAAAAAGATCATCCTATCCTTGAAAGATGGGTAGAGGAAGAAGAGGAAGCACCGGAAGAGGAAGAAGAAGCTGAAACAGCTCCACAGGCACAAGGTGGTTTCACAGCTCCTCAGATGATGCAGATGCCGTCAAACATGCCATCTATGCCAATGATGAGCGGTGGCGGATCCGGTGGTGTCAAGGTAATCCTGAAGAATGCAAAGGTAAGCATTGATAAAGTTATCATTAAGAAACAGGACTGAGAGAGGTCTTCTGTGGCTAAGATAATTGCAGTGACAGGTAAGGGCGGAACAGGAAAGACGGCAATTACCAGTCTTCTCATTCGCCACCTTACAAAAGGTGACAGGATTGTCCTTGCTGTTGATGCGGACCCTGACACAAATCTCCCGGAAACCCTTGGATGTGAACCTTGTATGACCATAGGGGATATTAAGGAGTATATGCATGAAGAGCGTGATAATCTCCCACCTGATATCAATAAGGAGTCCATACTTGAAGGGAAACTCTATGAGATCCTTGAGGAAATGCCGGGATATGATCTGCTTGTAATGGGAAGGCCTGAGGGATCAGGTTGTTACTGCTATGTCAACAACCTGCTCCGGGGCATCATGGATAAGCTGGTGACAAACTATGATGTGCTCTTGATCGATGCAGAGGCAGGTCTGGAACATTTCAGCAGGAAAATATTCAGGAACGTTGATGATCTTATAGTTGTCACCGACGGTTCACGCAGGGGTCTCAGAACCGCTGAGCGTATCAGGGAGCTTGTGGATGAACTGGAAACCGACGTTTCCAACATCTATGTTATTGCAAACAAGGTCACAGATACAAACCGTGAGAGAATCTCCATTACTGCTGAAGAACTTGGTCTTGAACTGATAGGAATGATCCCGGTAGATGATATGATAGTGGAAAGGGATCTTGCCGGAGAACCTTTATCTGACCTTCCTGATAATTCCGTGGCAGTACAGGAAATTGAGAAGATCACTCAGAAACTTGGTTTGTAACAATTATATCATATGGTGGAATGCACATGACAAAGAAAATGAAATTATCGCAACTTAGTGATATGTTGCAGGACCTCGATGTTGAATCGCTGGAAGGAGTGACCATTGAAGGTGACATCGAGCTTAATATATCGGGTGGAGGAGGCCTTAATCCTGCACTTGCTTATGCATTGGGGCATGAGATCTCCCAGATCTCTCTGCACATGGCCAACATCGGAAGGATGCTTGGATTCCCTGCCGAAGAATTATTCGCATCTGCTTTTGGGATGGCAGAAGCACCACAGGCAGGACAGGCTCCTACTTCTCCTATGATGCAGGAACTCCTTGACTCAAAATTCGAGGTTTCAAAGATAGATAACTGGAAGAGCCCCATCCAGGAAGTGACACTTGGTGCCACATCAGATGACGGTGGTTCAAGGAAAAGCACTGTGACCATTGGTGGTGAGAACGCACTCCCATATTATTTCGATGCCGAGATGCCTCACCGCAACTATGTCACAATGGATGTTTTTGACATGCCAATAGGTATGGCAAAAGCAGTAAAGGTCAATTATGAGGATGTTATCAGCGATCCTGCGGAGTGGGCAAAGAAAGTAGTACGTGATTTCAACGCGGATATGGTAACAATTCACCTAATATCTACTGATCCTCTCATCAATGACACCTCTGCAAAGGAAGCAGCAAAGGTTGTCGAGGATGTGCTTCAGGCAGTTGATGTACCAATCGTTATCGGTGGTTCAGGTAATCCTGAGAAGGACCCTGAAGTTCTTGAAAAAGCAGCGGAAGTTTCAGAAGGTGAAAGGGTACTTCTCGCATCTGCAAGTCTGAACCTTGACTACGAGAGAATTGCAAAGGCAGCTATGGACTACGGACATAATGTACTTTCCTGGACACAGCTTGAGATCAACGCTCAGAAAGAGCTTAACAGGAAGCTTATGAAGCAGTGTAATGTCCCAAGGGAAAGAATTGTAATGGACCCAACCACAGCGGCACTGGGTTACGGTCTAGATTATGCTTACACCAACATGGAGCGTATAAGGCTTGCAGGTCTTATGGGCGACGACGAACTGACATTCCCGATGTCATCCGGTACCACAAATGCATGGGGTGCCCGTGAAGCATGGATGGTCTCATCCCCACTAAACCAGGACTCTGACTGGGGACCAAGAGAATACCGTGGACCAATCTGGGAGATTGTCACAGGTCTTGCACTTTCGCTTGCAGGCAACGATATGTTCATGATGATGCATCCGACATCCGTACAGGTGCTTAAGGAAATTACACAGACACTCTATGGCTCTATTGAGGCTGAGGAGATAGACATCAGCAACTGGATCGGAGCGGAGGTGTGATAGATGAAGATAAACAGTCCACTTGAAGCTTATAAATATCTTCCAGGCACCAACTGTGGTGAATGTGGAGAGCAGACATGTATGGCCTTTGCCGCACATCTCATAGACAGGTCAATGGACCTCACGGATTGTACACCTATCCTTGAAGACAAGTTCAAAAAGAAGTTCGAAGAACTTGATGCACTTCTTGCACCAGAGATAAGGGAAGTTGAGATCGGTGTGGGTGATAATGCAGTAAAGATCGGTGGAGACGATGTGCTCTACAGACACAAACTTACATTCTTCAATCAGACCACATATGCATACGATGTATCCGATACCATGGATGAGAAGGAACTCGTTGAAAGAGTTAAATATATCCAGGAGTTCAAGAAGTTCTATGTAGGTAACTTCCTCACTGCAGATATGATAGCTGTGCGTAGCTCATCCGATGATCCTGAAAAGTTCGCCGCTGCAGTTAAAAAGGTCATGGAAAATACCGATCTGTCGCTTGTTCTCTGTTCATTCAATCCAGATGTCCTCAAAGCAGGTCTTGAGGTTTCAAAGGACAGGAACCCATTGCTCTATGCAGCAAATAAGGACAACTGGAAAGAGGTTGCAGACCTCGCAATGAACTATGATGTACCTGTAACGCTCTTTGCACCTAACGATCTTGACATGCTCAAGTCACTTGCAAAGACTTTTGCGGAGATGGGTACGGAAAAACTCGTACTTGATCCTGGAACTTTCCCTACAGGTAAACAGCTCAAACAGACCTTTACCAACTTTATAAAGGTCCGAAGGGCTGGAATCGATGGCGATCGTGATATTGCCTATCCGATTATGGCAGTTCCGTTCACAGCATGGATGGCCCATGATGATCCAGTGAGTGCATCTTACTGGGAAACAGTGGTCGCATCAGTGTTCACCATCAAGTACGGTGACATAATGATCCTCCACAGCACAGAGCCGTATGCAATGCTACCTGAACTGCACATTCGTGACACGATCTACACCGATCCGAGAAAACCGGTAACAGTTGATCCGGGAATGTACAAAGTAGGAGAGCCAACTGCAGAGTCGCCGGTTCTTGTGACAACCAACTTTGCTCTCACATACTACACAGTGGAGAGTGATATCTCATCCAACAAGATCGACTGTTACCTCTGGGCAATCGATACCGAAGGTATCGGTGTAGAGGCCGCAGTGGCAGGTGGACAACTTACTGCAGAGAAGATCAAGAAAGGAATCGAGGAATCAGGTTTTGATCTGAAGAAGGACACAACACACAACACTGTAATTATCCCCGGACTTGCAGCACGTCTGCAGGGTGATGTTGAAGATGCTACAGGTGCAAGTGTGTTGGTGGGTCCTGCAGATTCCGGCAGGATTCCGGGCTGGATGGAAAAGAACTGGCCGCCTGAAAATAAATAATATTTTTTGAAAGGTGTCGTGTCAAACACTGGCATCTTTCTTTTGCAATTTATTCTGTTTCTGCAGAATCTATTACTATTAACACTTTATGCGTTGTTTGACCAGAGTGTTTTAAACAAAAAATTATTATACTATCCGTATATCGTTTTACGTTGGGATAAGATGGACTTGATCATACGTAGTGACAATAGTGTCGAGCTAACAAAAAACGGAATGCATTGCGTTGTAATTGGTGACGTTGAGGATGTCATGGATGAGCATATGCAAAAGATGGCAGAACTGGCGACATGTCTGTGGGATTATGATAAGATCAGCATGTGGAAAAAATCAGATTCCATGAGTCCCGGTTATTTCATACGTGATAGTGAAGAAGGCAGATACAAGGTGCATGTTCTTAACATGGATCAAAAAGCTGATGTTTTCGGCGGTTTGCAAAAGAACAGTCCGCCAAAACTCGGTGACTGGGAAAAAAAGGACATACTTGCTTATGTTGATTGGTTCATCGATTAAATATATTTAAAATCTGTGTGCTCAGGAAAGGCTTTTGAAATTAAAAACCACAATCGTCTATTAGTATCTCCTGAAGGTAATCTCTGTTAAGATCGGCGCTTACATTCGATTCGAGATATTTCAGAAATTCACATTTTCCCGTTTTCACGAAGATGATGCAATTAGTACAGTAACGCTTTTTATTTTCTTCGGAGTATCCCATTTCTTCTATCATACACATAATTTAACTCCGTTATCGCTGATCTTTATTGTAATCATATCTTTTGCGGAAGTTATCCTCCCGCAGTCTCTACAATAATAGAATACGTTTGATCCTATCAGTTGCCTTTTAAGTTCAGTATGACAATATTCGCAACATAAGTCTTTTTCCTGTTTCATCCACTGTACTCCTTGTATATTTGCAGATTGTTTATTTCCCTTCCATTCCTCCGATTATAAAGCGTGTAAGTTCCAGATCTTCTTTGCTCATTGTTTTCTTGTACTGTCCGTTGACGATTAATTTTAAATTTGAATTTCTTGTGTCAGATGTACACATATCCGCACATTCTTTGATATTTTGCATTTTTCATTCTCCTTTTTCTTCAGATTAGAATACTTCATGCGGGGATATATAAAAAATGCATAGGATATATTTATTAATGCTTATTTTCTATATATTATATATTACATATGTATTTTTGTAATTCAAACTTTAAACTTTTGGTTATTAATTCATTGTTATGATGAATTTAATGTGAGAATCCATACACATTTAATATATTTATTTATGTATTATTATGTGCTCTGGTATAAAAATGTAGGGATGCTTTTGGCTTTATTGTTTATGGCAAGTATGATTGAGACTGTATAAAAATCTAAATTCATGTGTGCATATGATGCTAATTATCCATTTTTGTGGCAAACATTTTTCACAAAGAATGTAATCTCTATATAATCAGATTAATGAAAAATGCAAATATCGTTATAGCAAATAATATGTTCTGAGGTAATGGCATGAGTGAAGTTTTTTTCAGATCAGCAGAAGATATAGGGCCGGAGAATACCCAGATTGACCAGATTATGGATGTTTTTCCGAAAATATCACCGGTTGAAGAAGGTGAGATCGTTGCAATTAAGATACATCCCGGAGAACTCGGAAACACAACATACATGCGTCCTGTTATAGTGAAAACAGTTGTGGATCTTGTGAAAGATGCAGGTGGCATTCCTTTTATAACGGACACAACAGTTCTTTACAATGGAAAGCGTTTCAATGGTGTCGATCTTATATGTACAGCCGCAACGAATGGTTTTACACATGCAAGTATGGGAGCACCTATAATTTGTGCTGACGGACTGCAGGGTGATGATTCTGTTCCGGTAAAAATAGGCGGGGAAACTCTGGATGAGATTACTGTTGCATCAGCTATAGCAAAAGCTGATTCAATGATAATGCTCTCTCACTGTAAAGGTCATCCGGCATCAGGTTTTGGTGGAGCCGTGAAAAATCTGGGAATGGGATGTCTAGATAAAGCCGGTAAAACCGCGGTCCATGAAGTGGGTATACCGGAGATAGATCAGGATAAGTGTACAGGATGTAAAAAATGTGTACAGATATGTCCCTGGGGTGCCATTACAATGGAAGGCGGGAAAGCCAATGTAAATCGTGATCTGTGTAAAGGTGAACTTTCCTGTTTTGGAAGCTGTGCTTATCAGGCTATTGTGCCACCTGAAGATGCACCGGTAAGAATGCAGGAAAGACTTGGAGAGGCTGCAATGGGTCCTTTGGAAGTTTTGCCTGAAAAGATAGGTTATATAAACTGGATATTCGATCTTACACCAGGTTGTGACTGTTTCAATTTCTCATCACCTGTATTTGCAGGAGATGTGGGTATCACTGCTTCAAAGGATCCCGTGGCAGTCGATAAAGCAAGTCTTGATCTGATAAACGAAAAAATGAGACATGATTCCGATAGTTGCATTAATAACGTCTGGAATATAGAT
>JAASSR010000116.1 GCA_021767785.1 Methanolobus sp. | reverse complement strand
CAGGGAACTTTATTAAGTATAAAAATTATACTACGAAACATGCGTCTGAGTGTTTTTTATTCAGGAGATTTTGGCAGAAAAGTTGTTGGGAATCTTGTTAATTCTGATAGTTTTTGTGTATCATGCGGAGACCTCTGTGACCATTGTCGGGAATCCCGTGCAAGTTTTGCTTCTATGATAGTAGGTCTTTTCGAGCTGCGCAAGGATCTTCCTGACTTTGTTGAAGAGCCACTTGACTATATTCCTGATGATCTTCATGATTGCGATCTTATTATTGCAATAGACCTTCATCCGGACCTGTTGATGACAATCCCTGATATTGCAGAGATGACAGGTGCACAGGCGGTTATTATTCCAATAGATGATTCCCATATTGTGCCGGCAGGACTTGCTGAGCAGGTAAAGAAGAAACTTGAGTCTCAGGGTGTTGATTGCGAATGTCCTAAACCTTTCTGTTCGCTTGATATTACGGGAAAACCAATAATCGATGAGTTTGTAAGAATAGGATTTGGGCGCCCCCTCCTAAGCATAAGAACTGATTCCTCGAACGGAATTTTCAGCCATACTGAGGTACTCAGAGACGCTCCGTGTGGTTCAACATGGTTTGTCGCCAAGAAACTTAAATGGTCGGATGTCAGTGACTATAAAGAAACCATATCAAGTGCGCATCATTCCTATCCCTGTACCGCAAGCATGGAAAAAGATGCTCAGATAGGCGATACTATTCTTCATGAAGCTGGCTACATTATCAGGAAAAGTGTAGAAGAAGCAATGGAAAGCAACTAGTTTGAATTATAGTTTGAATAAAAAGAAAAAATAAATTTTAAAGGAGTATGTTTACTCCTTCCTGCGCTGCATTATGAATGCAATTCCGATTATTGCTGCAATCGGCAAAGCAATTGTCGGGAATTCCGGAATTTCATTGTCATCGCAGAAGCAGAATGTAACATGGCTAATATCCTGATCGGTTTCTAGCACTCCATATCCACTGTCTTCTCCTGGACAACCATATGTATATATGTTGTTACCAGCATTTCCACCTTTCACGAAAATTCCGCATACTGGCCTTTCTGATACCCAATCAAAACTTGTAGCAGTTGAATTCGTAATCGTGACACCAGCTTGAGTGGTATCATCAGCTACAGGCCATGGCTCAAACTTAATATATTCAGCTCCTGTACAGCCAGCATCTTCACAGTCTTGCCATTCAGGTGCTGCAGTTGTCAGCGGCATTATGGTTATTGCCAAAATCAATGCTATTACTAATATTTTCTTCATTGTGCACCACCACTCATTGTAATATTGAGTCCTTATGTTATGTTCTCATCTTCTTTGGCTATATACTTTTCTAATTTGCATGGGAAGTCATTATACTAATAATAATGAGATGGTTTATGACTATCTAATAAAAAAATTAATAAATTGCTATAATCCGTCTCTCCATTATCTATTTTAATTCATCAGTTCAATATGGTCATAATGGACTACAAAGTTTCCATAGTAAAATGTGATGATTATTCCCACTCCAGAGATTGCATCATTGAAGCTCTTTCCATGATAGGTGGACTTCAGTCATTAATATCTCCGGGTGACCGTGTCCTTCTCAAACCTAATATCCTCGCTGCCTGTAAACCGGAAGATGCGGTAACAACACATCCCTCTATAGTTGCCGCAATGTGTGAGCTTGTGATAGAAGCTGGTGGTGTACCTTTTATCGGAGATGGTTCAGGCATGACACACCCGGGTGCGACAGCTGATGCATTAAGAGCATCCGGTATGGAGGATGTGGCAAAAGAACATGGTGCGCAGCTAATAAATTTCCAGACCGGTGGTTATGTTGCTGTAGAGGTCCCAGATGCTATTCATTTTCCCACGCTTTTTATCTCTAAAGCTGTTCTGGATGCCGATGTAGTGATATCTCTTCCCAAAATGAAAACCCATGAACTAACGTATTATACAGGTGCTGTCAAGAATATGTTCGGTGCCCTTCCACTAAGAACCAGGAAGGAAATGCACTTGCTGGCTGACAGGAAATTGTTCGGTGAAGCTGTGATTGATCTTTATTCAGTGGTAACACCACATCTTGCAGTCATGGATGGAGTGGTCGGGATGGAAGGTGATGGCCCTGCTCATGGAACTCCATTAAAGACTGACGTGATCATGGCATCTTTTGATTGTGTTTCGCTGGATCTGGTAGCTTCCGGTATAATGGGTATTGATCCTTCAATTGTTCCGACAACTATTGCGGCACTGGAAAGAGGTTTCGGTAACCCTGAACCCGGGATAGCAGGAATTGATCCCGCCCAGCTAAAAAGAAAGTACAGACCATCAAGTGGTGGTATACTTTTCAACCTTCCGCCTTTTGTAACCAGATTCTTTGGAAGGTACTTTGAGGTCAGACCTGAGATCGATCCATCCCGATGTGTGCTTTGCGGTGCATGCATCAGTAATTGCTCTGTTAATGCCATAGAAAAGGTCAATGATCATCTGGAGATAAACAGAGAAAAATGCATTATGTGCTATTGCTGCCGGGAACTCTGTCCGGAAAATGCCGTGGGAATAGACAGGTCTCTGCTGGCAAAACTGGTCACGATGTCAGGGAAATGAATGTCCAGGCAAGCAAAGAAAAGCAGATATCAATAAAAAATCATATATGTCAGCTCAAAGCTGACATACTTCACTTTTACGAAGCCAGTCAATATCTGAATGGTATAACTGGCGCAGGTCCTTAAGTCCGAGTTTTAACATCGCAAGGCGGCTGACACCAAGTCCCCATGCAAGTACCGGATATTTAATTCCAAACGGATATGTGACCTCTTTTCTGAAAACTCCTGCTCCACCCAGTTCCACCCATCCCAGACCATCAACATAAACTTCAGGCTCAACACTGGGCTCAGTGTATGGGAAGTAGCCCGGTCTGAAGCGTACATCCTCAAATCCCATTCTGTGGTAGAATTCGGAAAGACATCCCAGGAGATTAGAGAATGACATGTCCTTATCCATCACAACACCTTCAAGCTGTTCGAATTCGGGTGTGTGTGTCGGATCAATCGTTTCTCTGCGGTATGCCCTGTCGATCGAGAAAGCCTTTACAGGAGGTTCAGGATTATCTGCCAGATATTTGATGGTAAGTGCTGTAGTATGGGTTCTCAATACATTTTTGCAGGCTATCTCTTCACTCCATGTTCCTCCCCAGCCGGTTGATCCAGTGTCTCCTCCGTTCTCATGAGCCGCACATACTTTGTCCTTGTATTCATGGGGAAGTTCGGAGGTACTGGAAAGATGGAATGTGTCCTGCATTTCCCTTGCGGGGTGGTCCTGCGGCTGGAAAAGGGAATCAAAGTTCCAGAAAGAGCTCTGTACAGCCTCTCCTTTTATCTCGGTGAATCCCATATCAAGGAAAATACGCCTCATCTGGTCTATAAGGCGTTGATAAGGGTGTATTTTTGCTCCGTAAATAGGTTTTGGAGCTGTATGGATGTTATATGGTCTGAACTTTTTGTCCTTCCATTCCCCGCTTTTAAGTAGTTCAGATGTGATCTGGGCAAGCTCTTCTTCAACGGTAATACCTGAAGCAGCAAGGTCTTTGCCTTCGGATGTGATCAATATCTTCCTTTTCTTCTCTTCGCTTTTGACAACAAGCTTGCGCTTGATGAGGTCCTTGATAACATTTTTGTCTGTTCCCAGTTCCTCGAATGTCTTTTCTTTTCCATCAAACGCACTAAGAGCTTTTTCATCGTCTCCTGTCTCAGCTTCACCGGAAGGTACTATCATTCCTTTTTCTATGTCGGCCCAGCCTTTGCGGCGAAGCCATCCTGTTGCAATACCTACTATTGCGGGGTTGAAATCATTTTTAAGTTCGTCAATGGCCACTGGTTCGTCAATGGCATTGATTATCTGTCTTTCAGGCAGTCCTTTTTCCGCATATTTCTTTCCTTCATCGGTAAGTTCAAATATCTCGGTGACCGTTTCATCTACCTGTGTAAGCCCCTTCTCTTCAAGTAAAAAGGCAGCCTGCATTGCAGTTTCAGTTTTCATCTCAGCTTTTTCAGCAAGCTCATCCGGGTTTGCACTGTTCAGATATTCCAGTGCGATCAATACATTTTTCTCATTGGACGTAAGGTTGTACTGGGAGCTCATAATTACACCTGATAATTGCACCTTTAAAATTTATTATCATAATCCGTATTCATCAAGTCTGTCCTTTGCAACCTCACGCAGTTCCTGATGTTCTTTGAGGAACTTTTCCGTTCTTTCGGCTGCAAGGGCTTTACAGTTTCCACACATTCTGCTTCCTTCCCGGCATTCAGTGTATATCTGTGCGAGTTCCTCTTCATCGTCAACGAGATGGAAAAGGAACATTTCATAGACCGAGCACTTGTTCGGTTCACCGCCAAGCTTTTTCTGCTCATCAAGGGTCATTCTGCCACCTGTTTTTGCTCTTTTGACCTTCTTGGCAGCACCTTTTGGGTCTTCTGTAAGTGATATGTAACTATCTGGTATGCTGCTCGACATTTTTCCGCCCTGCAGTCCCGACATGAAACGATGATATGTGGATGACGGCGGTACGAAAGCATAACCACCGAATTCAAGTTCTACTTCCCTGACAGTCTTCAACAACATTTCAAAACCATCGGCATTGAACACATCAACATGCCCTTCGAATGTCTTTGTCTTCCCCGGGATACGCTGGCCAAGTTCTTTCAAAGCTTCTTCCGGGGCGGCTTTACTCCGGATACTGAAATATCTGTTTCCTTTTTTGTCTTCCCGGCCTTCTATCTTGAACATGTTCATCTTATGTCCGAGTCCTCTGGTCAGCCTTATATGAGGGTCCTGGTCTGCACCTACTGGAATTACAGTCGGTTTGGGACCACCGTATTCCTCAAGCTGCGGGTGAAGTATGTCCGCGCTCTGTGTCACAGCACTGAGCATGTGTGCGATATTTGTCTCACCTGTGAATCCGTAGATTGCACTGAGTTCCGAAAAATTGGCCTTTGAACCAAGTTCGAATGCAAGGTCTTTGACCTGCTCTGAGCATGACTGGAAATATATATGTCCCTGATTTTCAAATCCCAGGGCAATAAGGCTTGTGATGTATTCATTTACGCCGATATCCCTGCATTTTTCCCATGACATCCCTCTGACAGAATGCGACTCACGGTCCGCTATACCTACAAATGCATCCGCACCCTGTTGTTGATGCCAGATTATTTCTTCCATGACCATTTTGTGTCCGAGATGTATCTTTCCTGAAGGCATGAAACCACTCATTACCGAGAATGGTTTATTGTTCTTCATTGCGTCTGTTATGAGATCATAGCTCCTGTGTCCGAAGATTATATTGCGCTTCATGAACTTATGAGGATTTTCTATGTCCCTGATCATATCATCGAACGGAAGTATACCGAATTCTTCGAATAATTTTGAATAATCGTCAATGTTCAATGCACTCCAGGGGTCGATCTTCATGTTCATATGTAGCCTCTTGCTCTCCTGTTTCTCGGATTTTTTTTATTTAACTAGTGCCGGGCACTTCAAATTGTTAGTAAAAATACCTTGTGATATGTAAAGGTTCTTATTGCATGCAGATAATAATACACTTCAAATTTATTGCCGTATATTATGAAGATTTAATACGCATATTACTAATTGCTAATATTGGATGGGAATTTACGGGGAAATGTAAATGAATATAACTTTCTTTCATTTTGGAGCACTGTTCTTTGGTTTAGTT
>JAASSR010000036.1 GCA_021767785.1 Methanolobus sp. | reverse complement strand
TGAAGAAACCTCAGCTGCGGTGCAGGAGCAAACTTCTTCACTGGATGAACTTGCAACTTCCGCCGATGAACTGGCACATATTGCAAAGGACATGAAATCACTGGTCGATAGTTTTAAAGTTGAACTGGTAAAAGGTCTAAATGAACTTGAGGATCACGGTGATGATGAAAGAAGTTCCCTTAATAGACCGGATAGTACAAATATCTCCGTACTTGCCTGACAGGAAATATTTTATGATTGAGCCGGGCGAATATTGAACCGGCACCTTCTATGCTCTTTTCCGAAAGAATAGGAGAATGTACTGAAGAGGTCTGTAAACTGGATGGCCTTTTTATTCAGTTGATTTACTCAACTAAACTGGTGAGAAGAGAGGAATAAATGAAAATACTTAAAAAGCAGTCATACTGATGCGTTTATAGCATGAACTTTTATCTTTTTTTCAGACATAATTTATTTTTTAAAAAATTTTTTTTTAATTTTAGTATTATTATTTTTAATGATATACTTTTATATCATTGTATACATCTTTTAATCTGCCTAATTATAATTATACTGAATTGAATTAGGTCCATTAAAGGTAGGTATGCTTAAAGTAAAACTACTCCACTAAATTTTAATTATTATACTGGAGGATAAATATGTTAGGGAAAAACACAAAGCTCTATAACGAAGTTATCGATGTTATAAACTCCATCGAATCTGGAAAAAGGGACGCCAGATTGAGTTTTCATTCGGATGGAACCGAAAAGGAAATGATAGAAACATTGAATGCTTTTCTGGATAAAGCTACGGAATGGCAAAAGGATTCACAGCAACAGTACAAGTTGACCGAACAGATCAATACAATGGCAGAATCGACCATTAACGGTCGTCTCGATGTTCGTATGGATCCGGAAATGTTCGAAGGTGATCTGAAAGAACTTGTAACCGGCGTAAACACAATGCTTGATTCTATTGTTGAACCCTTTATGGCTGCATCCAAATATGTAAGTCGAATATCCAATGGTGACATCCCTCCAAAAATAACAAAAGAATTCAAGGGTAGTTTTGATGATTTTAAGAACAACCTGAATATCTGCGTTGATGCCATCAATGCACTGATAGAGGATTCAGAGATGCTTTCAGAAGCAGGATCCGAAGGAAAAGTAGATATCCGTGCCGATGCGTCACGCCACGGTGGAGAATTCAGGACGATAATTGAAAATCTTAACAATACACTTGACTCTATCGCCAGGCCACTGAACGAAAGTACTGAT
Source organism: Methanolobus sp. (assembly GCA_021767785.1). Classification (GTDB taxonomy): domain Archaea; phylum Halobacteriota; class Methanosarcinia; order Methanosarcinales; family Methanosarcinaceae; genus Methanolobus. The sequence continues at coordinate 19,840 of JAASSR010000036.1, read as the reverse complement.
ATTTTACTTAAGCTGGCTGTAAACGACTTTGAGAATGGTGTTGACGGTGAATATGACGGAATATTCAAAGATAATGCCTATGCAGTGAATGAAGTCCGTAAAAGACTCCTCAATATTCAGCGTACCTTTGAGTTCATGACAAAAGGTGATTTCAGTGATCTTGAAAAATACAGGTCCGTAGGAAAGCGCTCTGAAAATGACAAACTTCTTCCTTACACCATTGCTATGATGGAAAACGTCAAAGGCATGACAGATGAATTCATCAGTCTGGGACAGGCTGCAGAAAGTGGCAAACTTGATTCCAGGGCAGATGCTTCCGGCTTTGAAGGCATGTTCAATGAAGCCATTTCAACTGTAAATGGTGCTTTTGATGCTGTGATCACTCCTCTGAATGTGACCGCAGAATATGTGGATCGCATTTCAAAAGGTGATATCCCTGAGAAGATAACCTCAGAGTACCACGGTGACTTCAATGAGATAAAGAACAACCTCAATCAGTGTATAGATGCTGTTCAGGCTCTGATAGAGGATTCAGAAATGCTTGCTGATGCAGCAACACATGAACACTTTGATGTACGTGCCGAAGAAGAAAAACATAAAGGAGATTTCCGTAAAGTGGTCAAAGGTGTAAATAACACTCTTGATACGGTAGTTTCTAAAGTATACTGGTACAATTCAATACTTGACAGTATTCCATTCCCGATATCTGTAACGGATATGGATATGAACTGGACATTTATAAACAAAACAGCTGAAGACCAGACCGGACTTAAGCGCGAAGATGTTCTTGGTTCTTCCTGTGATAACTGGGGTTCTGAGATATGTGGAACTGAAAAATGTGGTATTTGCAGGCTGAAGGAAGGTAAACCTGTTACATATTTCAATATTGATGAATCAAACCAGAACTTCCAGGTTGATACATCATACATAAAGAATGAAAATGGTGAAAATATAGGTCATATTGAAATTCTGCAGGATGTATCAGCTTCAAAACAGAATGCAATTTACACTAAGACAGAAATTACACGTCTCATCAAGAATCTTGAACAGATATCAAAAGGCAATCTTGAACTGGATCTTAAAGTTACACCTGCAAACGAATACACTGTGGACCAGCATGACAACTTTAACAACATTGCTGCTTCACTGTCAGATGTCAAAGATGCCGTACATAATCTGATAGAAGATGCAGATATGCTCGCAACAGCAGCGGTTGAAGGTCGCCTTGATACCCGTGCAGATGCTTCTAAGCATGAAGGTGATTTCCGCAAGGTTGTTGAAGGTGTTAACAACACACTGGATGCACTTATAGATCCACTGAATGTGACTGCCGATTATGTGGAACAGATATCCAAAGGCGAGATACCTGAAAAGATAACTGAGGAATACAGTGGAGACTTCAATAAGATAAAAAACAATATCAATGATTGTATTGACGGTCTTGGTGGTCTTGTAGAGAGCAATGAAGTTCTGCAATTGATGGTAAATAACGACCACACAAGGACAGTAGAAGGTGATTACCAGGGGATCTATGCTGAAGTTGCAGCTGCAACCAATGGGATCCGGGATAGAATACTGACTGTAATGAGTGTGAACAAGAAGATCGCAGTAGGTGACCTGAGTGATCTTGAAGGACTCAAGAAAGTCGGAAAACGCTCGGAGAATGATGAGCTTATACCATGTTACATATCGATGATGAGTAATATCGAGGGAATAGTTGATGAGTTCATAAAGCTCGGTAAAGCCGCAGAAAACGGAGACCTTGACTACAGAGCAGATGGTTCGCTCTATCAGGGACGCTTTGAGGATGCAATCAACACTGTAAATATAGCATTTGATGCTCTGGCAGCACCTATGAATGAAGCAATGCGCATGGTCAATGAGTATTCAAGTGGAAATCTCGATGCGAGGTTCAGCCTTGATACAAAAGGAGATTTCAAGATATTCTCAGACACTGTTGATGATTTCGGTAGCAATCTACAGGAAATAATTGCAGATTCATCCAGTGTGCTTGAAGCAATATCCAATAATGACCTAAGCCGACCTGTAAAAGTTCAGGGAGTTGGAGAATTCAAAGTACTGACAGATGGTGTTGAGAATACCAGAAGATCCCTGAATGAAGTAGTATCCATGGTTAATGATAGTTCAAGAAATGTTGCATCCACATCTGAAGAGATGTCAGCCTCCGTGGAACAGATAACATCCTCATCCTATCAGATATCCGATACAGTATCCGAAATATCAAAGGGTGCACAGAACCAGGCTTCAAAGACCGAAGAAGTCTCCCGTGCAATGGTAGACATGACCATGACTGTGCAGGAAGTTGCTACAAATTCACAGAAGGCAGCAGAAAATGCCAAGGATTCAAATGAACTGATCAATAATCTTGGAGATATCGCCAAGGACCTCATTATAAAAATGAATTCTATCAAACATGCTACAGCAGAATCTTCTGGTGTGATAACCGAACTTGACAGCAAGTCCAAACAGATAGGAGAGATCGTTAATCTCATTACTAACATTGCCGACCAGACGAATCTTCTTGCACTGAACGCTGCAATTGAAGCTGCACGTGCAGGAGATCACGGACGTGGTTTCGCTGTTGTGGCCGACGAGGTACGTAAACTTGCAGAAGATTCAGGAAATGCTGCAAAACAGATAGCATCCCTCATCACTGAGATACAGGAAGGTACACACAATGCCGTTACATCCATGGAACAGGGTTCCGCAGAAGTAGAGACGGGAGCATCTGCTCTGAATGAAGCTGTAGAAGTTGTTGAAAAGGTAGTGAATGCCGGTGACATGATAGCAAACATGGTCCAGGATATTGCTGCTGCTGCACAGGAACAGTCCGCTTCCATAGAAGAGGTCACTTCATCCATAGAGGAAGTAAGTGCCATCTCAGAGGAATCTGCCGCAGGAACCGAAGAAGCATCTGCTGCTGTTCAGGAACAGACTGCAACAATGCAGGAGCTTTCAAAATCAGCCGAAGATCTTTCAGGCCTTGCAGCTGAGATGAAATCTGTAGTTGATAAATTCATACTGGAATCGGTATCACAATCATTATCCAGCGGCGAAAGTTCCGTTGACAATGAAACAGAAGAAAAAACAGAGCATGCTCTTGTATAATTAAGGGATTAAAATGGCAGATGCATTAATGTCTGAAGCAGTTTCAACCGAGGAAATACTACAGATGGTAGTTTTCCATCTTGGGGGAGAAGAATTCGGAGTAGACATCATGGGTGTCAAGGAGATCATAAGGGTGCCTGAGATCACCCAGATCCCTCAATCTCCTGATTTTGTAGAAGGTGTCATTAACCTGCGTGGCAGGATCATAGTTGTGGTCAACCTTGAAAAGCGTTTTAATCTCAAGTCAAAGGAATCAGACGATAACTCACGTATAGTTGTGGTCGAGATCGGCGACAATGTAGTGGGTATGATCGTTGATTCGGTAAATGAGGTTTTAAGGATTCCCGTATCAAATGTTGATCCTGCTCCGGATTTTGTAACTTCGAACATAAGCAGGGACTACATTACCGGTGTAGGCAAGGTAGATGAACGTATTCTGATATTCCTTGATCTTGCCAGTGTACTGGATAGAAAGGAAGTCGAAGAGATTGCGAACCTTGCCTGATAATCCGGTATTGGATATTTTTTATCCCTGTATTCTGATTTTTTCTTTTATTTTTTCGATCAAGCTTTGATTATATGTCCTGAATATTGCCGACCATTTTTATGCAATACTGGTTTGCAACAAAGAACCTACTAGATAACATATAAATATAATTACTATATTATATATTTCAGAAGGAGAGGATCTTGTGGCTTTCACTTACTTTTTCAGAGATATGCAAACACTTGAAATGATAAGAGATTATGTTATTCCGGAACTCAGGAGCAGAAGGTACATACACATATGGGATGCCGGCTGCGCCATGGGTCCTGAGCCATATTCACTTGCGATCGTGCTGAGAGAGAATATGGGTATGATCTTCAGAAATGTAAAGATACATGCAACTGATATAGACAATAGTAACCTTTTTGGAGATATTATAAAAAAGGGAGTATATCCCAAAGATATGGTACAGAGGATACCAAAACCCATATTCGAAAAATATTTTTCACCTGCAGATGAACCAGACCATTTTGTCATTGCTGATGAGATCAGAAGAAGTGTGGAATTTACCAGACACAATCTCCTTGATCTGAAACCGATCAGAACAGGTCTGAATCTTGTCCTCTGTAAGAATGTCTTACTGCACTTTAAGGAAAAAGAAAGAATAGAGGTAATGAAAATGTTCCATGATTCCCTGGATGGTGGATATTTTGCAACCGAGCAAACACAGAAGCTTCCTGAGAAACTAAAAGACCATTTTGAACCTGTTGTTGCAAATGCACAGTTATATCGTAAAATATGATAAACGGCTTTAACGGAAGTGCAGAAATGCCAGATGAACTATCTTTCAAGTTGCTTCCTCCTGTACAGGGTTCAAAGCACAGGTGGTTGAATATTGACAGAAAAGGCATTAGAGTAGGCAAAGCACGGGGAAGTATCAATGGAAATGTTCTGACCATCTACTCTATCATCATCTTTCCGGAATTCGAAGGAAAAAACTACGGACGTAAGACCATCGAAGTGTTCAAGGAGCATTACGATACCATTATTGCAGACAGGGTCAGACCAAAAGCTACAGGTTTCTGGGAAAAAATGGGTTTTGTGAATCAGGGTGACGGCTCTTATATCTTCCGCAAAGAATAGAATAACCCAACTAAAACTACTTACTGGAAGATTTTTATCATAGTACACCATACTTTTTTATATGGAAATTGAAGCCAAGTTCCTTGTACCAGAAAGAAATCTTTTCGATAAACTGATGAGAATCAGTTCTATAAAAAACTATAATATCACGGAACCGGTGGAAAATAAATTCCATGATACATATCTGGATACGCTGGACATGGTAATATACGCTTCAGACTTCTCATTTCGTTGCAGGGAGAGGAAAGGCAAGGTGATCTACACTCTGAAGTCATTGAAAAGTTCAGATCCTGTCCTTCATATGAGAGAAGAAAACGAACTTGTTCTGCCTGAAAAAATATCCTTTGAAAAACCGGGAAAAAATGCCGAAGAAAAAGCCTTTCTTAAAAAAATAACAGCAATGACAGGCTCGGGTAATTTGTTTCCGCTGTTTTCCGTGGAGCATAAAAGAACCGACCTTCAGGTCTTTGACGAAGAAAGACACATAGCTGAAGTGAGCTTTGATGATGTAGTTATTGTTTGTGATGATAACGAAAAAAGCTATCTTGAACTTGAGATCGAACTTATGACTGACGGAAGAGAAGACGAACTGCTTCAGATAGCTTCTTACTTCAGAGACGAGATTGGTCTGATAGCAGGCAGCAGTTCCAAATTCGACAATGGGATGGAACTTTTGAGAGAGAATATCAGAAAAAATGCCTCCATTCTGGATTATGATGTTAGCTCTGAAAGTTCGAATATCAGATCCTCTCCCATCAGAGAAATGTTTGAAGAATTTAACATTGAGCAGGATCATGCCCGAAAAGTTGCTGAAAATTCACTGATATTATTCGATTCTCTTAAACCCGTGCATCATCTGAGAGATGAACTCCGCCACACGCTGAAAGTGGGAGCACTTGTACATGATATAGGTGTTATGACCGATGCTAAAAATCACCACAAAGCAGGCAGGGATATACTCCTTGAAATCTGCCCGGAAGAACTTCCGTGGCCCTTATGCCTGTTACTTCCATGGATGGCTTTCTTACACAAAAAGAAGATCACTGAAAAGAAACTTAGAAAGCTATTACTGAAAAAGAAAATCTCATTGATCCCTTCAAAGATGCAGGATGATATCTTTAAAATATCAGCTATACTCAGGATCGCAGACGCTCTTGACTACAGCAGATCCGATACTTTGATAACAGACATCAAAATATCAGACAATGAGATTATTGTGACATTGAATGGACCGGGATCGGAAATGGATGCTCAACGAGCAGACGAAAAAGCAGATATGTGGCGTCTTATCTTCAAAAAGGATATTCTTTTCGGGAGCGATCACTAAAGACCTCTTAGTGACAGTTCTTTTTCTATACGTTCTGTGATGGTCTGCAAAATCTTGATCCGGGAATAATATTTGTCATTGGATTCAACAATGGTCCAGGGTACCCAGGAAGTACTTGTCTTTTTCAGCATCTCATCCGCAGCATCAAGGTAGAGATTCCACTTTTCGCGATTTCGCCAGTCCTCTTCTGTGATCTTCCATTGTTTATGTGGTGTATTTTCACGTTTTTTGAACCTTTTGAGTTGTTCTTCCTTATCAATATGGGTCCAGAATTTGATTATTATGGTGCCATAGTCAGACAGTATTTCCTCAAACTCATTTATCTCTCTGTAAGCTCGCTTCCATTCCTGACTGCTACAGAGATCCTCAACTCTTTCCACAAGTACTCTGCCATACCAGCTTCTGTCGTATATGCCGATATGACCTGCTTCAGGTATTTCTCTGTAGAATCTCCATAGGTAATGATGTTCAAGTTCCGTTTGTGAAGGAGCTCCAACCGGTGTTACCTGATAGAGCCTGGGGTTAAGCTTCTGAGCAACACGCTTAATACCGCCTCCCTTTCCGGACGCGTCCCACCCTTCAAAGACAATTATGAGAGGGATACGATGTTTGAAAAGTTCATACTGGAGTTTTATCATTTTTTTCTGGAACTTTTTCTTCTCTTTTTTGTACTCTTTCCTTGTAAGACTCTTATCAAGGTCTATATTCTCAAGTATTGAGAAGTCAATATTGGGAATCAGACAATTCTCATCGTGCTCATTTTGCTCCATCTTAACTTCGTTTTCAACTTCCAGTATCTTACTTTCTATTGATTCTATAACCTTTGCAAGCACTTTGACAGTAGCAAAGTTCCTGTCATCAGATTCCACAATAGTCCATGGAGAGGAGATCCTGTCCGTCTGCTCCAGTATGCCTTCTATAAGAGGAAGGTACCTGTCATACTTATGAAGATATTCCTGCTCCTCTTCTTCAACTATAAACAGAGGGATTTCTTTTTTCTTAAGTTTGTTATACCTTTCTTCCTGCTTTTCCTTACTTACATGCAGAAAGAACTTGATAAGAAGATATCCTCCATCTGTTAACTGTCTTTCGAAATATCTAAGTCCTTCAAGACATTCTGGCATATCCTTGCTTGCTTTCCCTTTGCTGTTATGCTCGATGATGATCCGGCGGTACCAGCTTCTGTCAAAAATAGCTATTTTACCTTTAGGAGGTATCTTTGTCCAGAAGCGCCAGAGTAATGGCTTTTGTTCTTCCTGATAGCAGGGTTTTCCTGTTGTGTAAAGATCCAGTCCCATGGGATTAAGGCTCAAAAGGAACCTGTTTATGATCTCTGTCATTCCGGATGCGTGCCATCCCTCAAAAACTATGATGATGGGGATATCCATTTTCCAGGCTTTTCTCTGAAGCTCACCCACACGTATTTTCAGATCACCGACTATGTCATCATATTCTTTTTTGCTAAGACTTTTTGACAGGTCTACATTTTCAAGCATGGTTACCTACTTATTATAAATCGTTATATATATACTTATATAGAATACATATCTCTCACAGATATGAGCCCATATAAAAACTCCATATTAACAGTGCAACAGCTCCTGAGACTACTATAGCAATGAATGAGAGGATGGATGTTCTGAACAGTTCCGGGGAACCGGTTACCTTTACATAGAAAGGTTTTGCGAGAGTACTTACAAGTCCTGCGAGTACCGCTGTCTGGGCAGCGATATCAGTAGGGAGATTGCCTGAATATGCCAGCGCTGCTACAGATGCAGTGACTGCTGAACTGCTGACAATTCCACCGATAGCAGCAGCATAGGCACCGGATGCCCCGGCATATTCATTGGCATAATTGGTAAGGATCAGGAGAATTGCGAATATCGCTCCGAACCTGAATGCGGGACCCAGTGCAAATGGCGAACCGAGTTCTATACTTTCTTGAGAATCTGATATCTTCTTCCTTTTAGAAAATACAAATAAAAGGTCAACAATAGTCATTATCAAAAAAGGTGGCAACATCATTAATGTGGTTTTGGCGGTAGGGTCTGCTATGAAAGCAATAACACTGTTACTAATTATCATTGAGACTACCGACAGCATCGCCCCCATGTGAAGGGCATCCTTGAACATGGGCTTTCTTCTGGAGATTCCCGAAAGTGCTGCTATTGTAGCTTCACTGCTTATGAAACCTCCGAAGAGACCGGAATACGGAATTCCACCTTTTGGTCCCAGTTTTTTCAGAGATACATAACTGACAAAGGTTATTAATGATACCATAACCACTATTAACATGGCTGTTTTAAGACTCAGGATACCATAGATGGGTTCTTCCGGAACTATGGGATAGAGAACAACAGATATCGAAAGGAATTTTAATGCACTGCTTATATCACCTTCCGACAGATTCTCTGCAAACGAATGCAGAGGTTTTTTTTCTATCAGAAGGAATGTCAGTATAAGCGCGGTAATTATTGCTATGAGGTACAATCCTTTTGCTACGACCACTCCCAGTAAGTATGTGCAGAACAATGCTATTGAAGTTGTAAGTCCTGATCTTCCCTCGATTATGTTGGCAATGTATATCAGAGCAACCGAGGAGACTGCTACTACAAGAGTTGTAACGACAAGCATCCATATACCAACGTAATCGCCAAGAAAAACAGCTAAAGTACCTGTAATGCATGTGATAGCAAAGGTCCTGACACCTGCGTATATCTTTTTATCGGACCTCCAGTGTTCCCTTTCCAGACCTACAAGTATACCTATCATCAGCGAAAGTATTATTTTTTCCACCATTAGAATACTGGAAGGGTCAAGGTCCCATTGTATTGCAGGAATCGTATTTATCTCTCCATTTCACAATTTCATATTCAATAACAATTTTTTAAATAGCAACAATCTATATATTCTCTTTTCTTTAATTTATATATGATGAACCTGCTGGAAATGAGGACATAAATATGCCATTGGTAAACAAAAACAAATGTGTTTCATGTAAAAAATGTGTTAAGAAATGCCCTGTGAATGCAATAAAAATGGTCAAAGGGAAAGCCCTGATAAATGAGGATAAATGCATCAACTGTGGAAAATGCATCAAGATATGTCCTGTAAAGGCAATCCTGAAAGACAAGGAAATTGTAAAGGCAGGTATAAAATCGAACATTCAGGAAACAAAAGATTCACTTTCAAAACTTAAAGGTAAAAAAGCAAAAAAGCGTCTCGTAAAAAGTCAGATCAGACAACTAAAACGCCATCAAAAGGTGCTCCGGGGAACCATGAAAAAACTGAAAAATATGAAATTATAATGATAGCTGTAACAACTGACAAATAAAAATCAATAAAAATAAAGTACAATTATTATCATTCACATAATTACCAGGAGATATTAAGAGGGGGTAGAACAGTTTCATCAGATATTTTCCTTAAAAAGAACTCATTAACTGCATCTATGGGTTTTCTTGCCGGTCTTGTGTTTTGCATCACCGGACTTCTGTTTGCCATGGTCAGCAGACTCAGCCGTAACTCTGACCCTGAGGTTATACTTGTGGTATGTTCACTCCTGGGGGCAGGAGTACTATTGGTTCTTGCAGGCATCAGTATTGCCGGAATACATCAGTCCCTTTCACGCAGCTACTCATTCATAGCCGGTATTTTTCTTTCTGCAGCAGCACTCACTGTATTTGTATTCTCATTCCCTGATAACTGGCTCTATCCAGAGGTTTCATACGTAATAATATCCTATTCACTCGGGATATTCCTGCTTCTGATAAATATATTTGTGAACTATTTCCTTCAGTCACCACATGATATTGAACAGGAAAAGGGAAAAATGCAGCATGAAGATTCGAATTACCATCAGCGATTATTGCAACGGAATGATTGTTCTGTACTCACAACATTTACGGGCATATTAATGACAAATATCATCAAGGGCATTAATGGCCTGGATGGATCAGGCAGTATAGAAGGAACAAAAAGAACAACATACACCTGCACACCTTCTTATTTGACCAGGACCGCAGATACTGATAATGACTTTATTGTAGCTAATACCGTTTTAGAGGAAAATGACTCAGGGGGACTAAAAATGACTACACATGATGATACAATGGATAATAGGTCACTGAACAGATGTAATACAGAAACCAATGAGACAGAACCAACTGCTCTTGAGACAACACAATTCCCCGAGATTGTTGATGTACCTGAACAGGATGTAGTGGAGGGCCAGATCAAAGAAAAGGATGAAAAACACAGTAAACTTTCAGAAACTTCTGATTCGGACAGGAAATCATCTGAAAAAAATGCTTCAGATGTTCCGTATTCTGAGTTCAGGTCCATCAAGAAGACAAATGTAAAGTCTGACGATACGATGCGTGAGGCTGCAAGGAAGATACTCATGTATCATTTCGGACAAATGGTGGAACATGAGAGAGGAACTAAGGTTGGCAAGGATGCAGAGGAGCTTCATGATATGAGAGTTGCTGCAATGCGCATGCGTTCTGTCATTGAAGTTCTGGAAGAGTATCTTGATATGAAAGAAATATCCTCTCATTACAAAAGAATAAAGTCTATAAGAAAAGTACTGGGTTCAGTACGTGACCTTGATGTTTTTCTTGAGAAGATCGAACACTTTACTGACCAGGCTCCTGAAATGGCACCGGAGATGGAACCTCTGACAGATTCTATTTTAATAGAAAGAACAAAGGAACGCGGGTCCATGCTTGTGTATCTGGATGACAAAAAATATAACAAATTCAAAAATAAATTTTCAAATTACCTTTTAAACAAAAAAGCCTGGAAAACGAGAACTTTAAAAAAGAATGGGGACCCGGTGCCATGTAAAGTGAGAGATGTGTTACCTGTGCTCCTTTACACCCAGTTTGCCGCTGTCAGAGCTTACGATGAGGTTGTTTCCGAGGAAACAAAAATTGAACCCAGCTTTGACCAATATCATCAATTAAGGATCGATGTTAAGATATTCCGCTATACCATAGAATTTTTTAAAGAAGTGCTGGGTTCGGAATCAAAAGATCTTATAAAAGACCTGAAAGCACTTCAGGACAACCTTGGAGATATGCATGACAACGTAGTTGCACTTGAACTACTCGAAAACTTCGAGAAATATGGAAAATGGGGTGAAACAGATGGTAAGGATGTTCCCGTTTCCGAATTGAGTGATTACCCCGGTGTTGATGCTTATATAGAATTCAAAAAACAGGAACTTGAAAGGCTGGTTGAAGCTTTCCCGCAAACCTGGGCACGGGTAATCGATCCGGATTTCAGTGTCATGTTATCAAAGGCAATAGCAGGTATTTACACATCCTGAAAGGCATATCCGCTTGTTTCGCACAGACTATATGAGTCTATATTGCACTATATATAACTATATATGAATCTGTATGAAGTATTATATAATAGAATAGCTGTAGTCCTATCAAAATACAATAGTATACCTATACTTTCAAAATTGATAGAAATGACTTCTATGTCCGAAGCAGACGATTACATTAACAGAGAGATAAGCTGGCTTTCATTCAACGAAAGGGTTCTGCAGGAAGCAAAGGATCCTGAGGTTCCATTACTCGAGCGTTTGAAGTTCCTTGGCATTTATTCTTCGAACCTTGATGAATTTTTCAGTGTTAGGGTCGGAACTTTACAGCGTATGATAGATGCGGGTGTTAAGTCCAATGTCATGATTGATCTTTCTCCCAAAAGGATCATGAAAGATATTCATGGTATAGTACTTGAACTGCGTGATGATTTTGATAAAATATTCACCAACCTGACAAAGGAAATGGAAAACAACAATATTTTCATAGTAGATGAAACTCAACTGGACGAAGTTCAGAGAAAATATGTCAAAACGTATTTTCAGGAAAAAGTGCGTCCGCGTCTGATTCCAATAATGTTGAAAGACATACCCGATTTTCCATATCTTAAGAATCAGGTCCTCTACCTTGTTATCGATATCAGAAAGAAATGGGATCCTCAAAATTCTAAATTCGCTCTGATCGAGGTTCCTGCCGATGTCCTTCCGCGTTTCATCAATATTCCTGATTCAAATGGGAACAAATGTGTGATTATGCTTGATGATATCATACGTTTCGGACTTGATGATGTATTCTCAACCTTTGATTATGATTCAATAGGTGCATACACTATCAAAATGACAAGGGATGCTGAACTTGATATTGATGATGATGTTACCAAAAGTTTCTTTGAAAAGGTATCTGAGAGCCTTGAGGAAAGAAAGAAAGGTCAACCGGTCCGTTTTGTGTATGACAGGGAAATTCCATACTATCTCCTTGATTTCGTACTTAAAAGACTGGATCTCCAGAATTTTGATAATCTTGTGCCTGGTGGTAAATATCATAATGCAAAGGACTTCATGAGCTTCCCGAAAATAGATAATGATGCCTTATACTATGAAAAAAGAAGTCCCTTACCGCATAAGGATCTGCGAAGACACAAAAGCATTTTAGCTGCCATCAGGGAAAAGGATATTCTTCTTCATTATCCCTACCAATCATTCGATTATTTCATTGATCTTCTCAGGGAAGCTGCAATCGATCCCAATGTTTCAAGCATAAAAGTAACCCTTTACAGGGTTGCACGTAATTCCAATGTGATAAATGCTCTGATCAATGCAATTGCCAATGGTAAAAAAGTAACTGTGGTTATTGAACTACAGGCACGGTTCGATGAGGAATCCAATATTTACTGGACCCAGAAACTTGAAGCTGCAGGTGCGAGGATCATTGATGGTGTACCGGGTCTTAAGGTCCATTCGAAGCTTTGCCACATTACAAGAATAGAAGATGATATTCCGGTTCATTACTCATGTATAGGTACCGGTAATTTCAATGAATCAACTGCAAAGCTCTATTGTGACCACATGTTAATGACAAATCATCCCGACCTGACATTTGAGGTCGAAAAGATCTTTGATTTCTTTGACCACAATTACAAAGTCTATGATTATAAACACCTTGTGGTATCCCCTTTGCAGATGAGAGGTATGTTTGAGAGATACATCGATGACGAGATAGCAAATGCCCGTGCAGGAAAAAAGGCATTCATTCATGCGAAGATGAACAGTCTTGTTGACAGAGATATGATTAACAAACTGTACGATGCCAGCAGAGCTGGCGTCGCTATAAAACTTATTGTAAGGGGAATCTGTTCTCTAGTACCCGGTGTGCAGAAGCAGAGTGAAAATATAGAAGTCATCAGTATAGTTGACAAATATCTGGAACATTCACGTATCTTTATATTCTGTAACAACGGTGATGAGAAATATTTCATATCTTCAGCAGACTGGATGGTAAGGAACCTGAACCGTCGTGTGGAAGTTGCCACACCTATATATTCTCCCGAACTGCAAAAAGAGATCAGAGAATACATGAATCTTCAATTCCTTGACAATACAAAAGCAAGGATTGTCAACGATATCCAGAACAATCAGTATAAAAAAGAAGGTGAGAGATCATTCCGCGCCCAGGAAGATATCTATACATTTCTTGAAAAACAACTTGATGAGGATATCCAATGAAATTTGCAGCAATTGACGTAGGGTCCAATGCTGTCCGATTACTCCTTTCGCGGGTGGATACAGAGGGGATAGAGCCCATATATGAAAAAATATCCCTTATGCGTATGCCTATCAGACTTGGAGAGGATGCTTTTGTCCACAACAACATATCACAGGATAAAATTTCCAGGCTTGTAAATACTATGATAGGATTCAGGCATCTGATGGATGCTTATGAACCAATCGAATATATGGCATGTGCGACCTCAGCCATGAGGGAAGCAGACAACAGTGATGAGATCATTTCACAGATCAGGAAGAAAAGCGGAATCGAGCTTAATGTTATAAGCGGAAGGAAAGAAGCAAAGATCATTTATTCCAATCGTATAGAGAAGATAATAGGGAACGGTAATTCCACGTACCTTCATGTTGATGTAGGAGGCGGAAGCACCGAACTGATACTCTTCAAGGGTAAGGAAGTCTATGCATATAGTTCATTCAATATTGGCACCATCCGGATGCTCGAAGGTATCGTTACCAAAGAGGAATGGAAAGAGATGAAGAAGTGGGTAAAAACAGTAACAAAAAAACATGAACCCGACTTTGCCATTGGAAGTGGTGGAAATATCAATAAGCTGTTCCGCATGTCCGGGAAAAAGGACAGAACTCTTCTGAAGAGTAAAAAGATCAAGAAACTCAATAAGTATCTCAGAGATTTCACCCTGGAGCAGCGTATAACTGAACTTGGACTACGTCCTGACAGGGCAGACGTCATAGTACCTGCTTCCAGGATATATTATTCGATCATGAAATGGAGTAATATAGACTATATGCATGTACCTCAGCTGGGACTTGCAGACGGTATTGTACATGTTCTATATAAAAAACATAAGGACCATTATATATAACAAATACATATAAATATCTTCTTGTTTGTCCATAATAAGTAATGAATTGATTTAACTGCAGATTCCCGATTTTATCCATAGCTGAATATTATATATCCCGGATCATAGCCATAGACCGAAATCTTATGTTCATAATATATAAATACTGATTTGATAGAAGATTCCATATACAATCAATAAAGCCCAAATCCCTGCAAATTCATCGGATTTAGCATGGGTATGGACAAAAACAGTGGTATTTATATGGATGATTTTGTCAGCAATGATGGATGCCTGTACCTTGGCATAGATGCAGGTGTATTTACTACATCGATCTGCACAAGCGATGGAAAGAGTTTTTCAGAAAGAAGCATTGCAGCTTATTCAAGCAGTGTAGATAATCCTGAAGAAAAGGTGCTTTTTGGAGATAAAGCTCTGGAAGCAGAGAATGAGACCATAAAAGAGTTTCTGCGTGGGGAAATAAAAAACGAAGATGATATCTGTCGCTTCACAGATTTTTTACGGCATGTACTAAATGAGCGTGATATCGATGCAGACAACGAGAATATCTATGCTATCATAGGCGTGGATTGTGATACTGACATAGCTTACAAAAAGAAACTATTAAAACTTTACAATGAAATATTTACAGGCGCTATGCTTGTAGATGAGATGTTCTGCATAGCTTACAATAAAAGTTTGCAGAAAGGATCAATGATAGTTGATATGGGTTATACTAAAACTGATATCTGTACTATTACCGAGGAAAAATCCCAGAAAATAGATCATCTCACACTTTCCTGTGCCGGTAAAGACATCGATAATGAGATCGTGAAACTTGTAAATGAAAGATGGCCGGATTCCCAGATTACTGAAGAAGTCGCCAGAAAATGGAAAGAAGAACATGGGCATCTTTTCGAACCTTTGGATTCATGTGTTGTTGATATCCTTCTTGAGAACAGGACAGTTATGGAATCAATCGCAGACGAGATACAGATTGCCTGTGAATTCGTTGCTACTGACATTGTATCGGGAATTACCAGAGTTCTGTCTGATGCTGATCCTTCGATGCGTGAAAGTTTGAGGAACAATATTCATCTTTTTGGTGGTACAAGTGCTCTGCCTGGTATTGACAATTATATCGAGAACGAGCTAAAAGAAGTAGGTGGAGGAAAAATATTCACCGACCTGGATCCGTTTCTTGGTGTATCTGAAGGTGCATTGGAAATTGCTAAGAATATGCCAACTGAGTTCTGGAAACAGCTGGATACTGAAAAACAGAATAAGGAATTGATAGTATGAATTCATTGAATTGGTCTGGTGAACACAAAAAAGAAGCAAAGTCATCCAAAGTATTTACTCCGAATATTTACAGAAAACCTATTGTAAAAGACAACCAGGATAAAGAACCAAAAAAAGATGCTTCTTTCAGTGGCCCCATTAGCTATGTTCCGGGAAATAGATCTACTTCCAAAGAAGAAGAAGAAGATCAGGAATCGGCTTACAAAGTTCCGGCTTCAGATCTGAATGAACTGATGGAAAAAGAATCTGTCCTCTCAGAAATAAAAAAACGATACGAAGCCGAGATCAAAGAATATGAGGAAAAGCAAAAAGATCTGGATGAACTCAAAAGTAAATTTTCTGAACAGGAAAAAGAACTCAGGAACAAGTGCGCCATCCTTAACTCGGCTGCCAAAAAAGCGGAAAAAATAGTACCTGCAGAACAGGAAGAAGAGCTTGAGGCCGAGATCGCTGAGCTTGAAAAGAGACGTTCCGAATTTACAAAGCAGATGGAAGAGTTCAAAAAATCAAAAACAGAATATGAAAAAGAATTTGCCGAGTACACTGAAAAAATGGAACAACTGTCCTCCATGAGGTCCGATTATGAGGCCGAGTTTGAGGAGTATAACAAAAAAAGGTCAGAGCTGGATGAGAAATGTAGAGAACTGGAAGAAAAACTTGTCTCTGGTGAAGAGATATCACTGGAGATAAACGACATTACCTGTTCTGCAGCCATTGAGACCATCAGATCAGGTTATTATAATGAACTGAAGGAACTGAATCGTAAACGCGCGGACATACAGACAAAAAAGTCCGAACTTGAGGATGAAGAATCTTTTCTTATTAGCAAGCGTTCTTCTATAGAAGAGATAAAAGAGCATATCCACAAAGAACTTACTGATCTGGGACCTAAAGCAGAGGAGCTTGAAAGGTCCATAGCAGAATATGAACAACGTGTCAATGCTCATAAAGAAAATGAAACGGCTCTTCAGAATAAAATACAGGCTCTGGAAAAACGCAGATCAGAACTCAAGGACGAAGAAGAGAAACTCATATCAGAACATGAAGAGAGCGTGAAACGCCATCAGGAAAAAGAGAGTGAACTGCAGGATGAGATGGAGGCTCTTTCCAGGAGAAAGAGTGAACTTGAGACTGAAAATGAGAACATCAGGTCCAAACGTGAAGCGAATTCAAAAATAGAAGAGGATATGAAAAAGACCCGTGCTGAAATGGAAGATAAAAAGAAAGAACTCGAAGAAATGATACAAAAAACAAATGAAGAGATCGGAGTTCATATCACTATCCATCGACAGCATCTTGATATTAAGAAACTGAACAGCAAACTGGACAAACAGGCTATCTATATCCAGAGCCTTGAAAAGTCGGTGAATGAGCTGGAAAGAAAGTTAGAGGATACAATGTGCAATGTTAAAAAGAACGAAGTTTTTTCACATATACTCAAGCAGAATCTGAAGATCATGGAATGATATGAGATATATGCAGAAAATCACTGTGTGCCTCAGAACTCATAGGGTTCATCACGGATCAGATGGGTTTTTTCATCATCGGCACACAGAACATAATACAACATTTTGTATTCATTTTGTATTAATACCTAATTAATTCCAGTATATTCATAACACTTTTTTTATCTCGGTAACCAGTTTGCCAGCTGCCACATCAGGTTCTTCTGACTGGTAAATGCTTCTGCCAACGATAACCCAGTCAGCACCTGCTTTTATGACATCTGAGGCTGTACCTCCCTGTGCACCGACACCTGGTGAGATAATAGAAAGTTCATTGCCTATGATCTTTCTTATTTCCGTGACACGTTCAGGACGTGTTGCAGGCGCAACGACACCGGATGCTTTTGCATCAGCTGCCATCTTTGCAATTCCCTCCCCGACCTGCTGCATGAAATCTAGTGCTCCTGGATGACTCATTTCAGTTACAACATAGATGTCCTTTTTCTGCTCCATGGCAAGTTTTACAGCTGCTTCGAGACTGTCATGACCTGTGAATCCCTGCACTATAACAGCATCAGCACCCGCTTTGAAAACCTGTTCGCAGATCAGGCGATTGGTGTTGGGTATGTCGGCAACCTTGAAATCCGCAATTATGGGTGCGTATTTGGACAGTTCGCCTATTATGTCCGTTCCGGTAGAGAGCACAAGCGGATAGCCTATTTTGATGGCATCCACATATCCTGCTACTTTTTCAGAGATCGTAACAGCCTCTTCCCTGTCTGTGACATCCAGTGCGAGTATTAGTCCTGTCTTTCGTTCCATATGATGACCTCTTTATTCAATTAATCCAAATTTACATTTTTGCAAGTCTGCTCCTTGCTGCTGCCACCATTATCGGAAGAGTTATTGTCGCATCGGAATGCACCGTTACTGAGCGTGCGGTCTCGCTGACCTTGCCCCAGGAACGCGCTTCATCAAGAGTTGCACCACTTAAGCCTCCGGTCTCCGGGGTGTCCATTGTAAGCTGGATGGCATATTCAAATTCCTGATGTGTTATGAGCATGGACTGGAAGATATAATTCTTCGGGACACCGCCACCGATAAGAACTGCTCCCGGGTCCTTTGCCTCATAGCAGATATCGATTATTTCTTTCATATCAGCAAATGCATCCACGTTCAGTGGTTTTGTCTGTTTGTAAAGCCATGCCTGAAGACCTATCATGGAATCCTGTATGGCAGGACAATAAACCGGTACATTCATATCTGCTGCTGCTTTTAAGATCGAGTCTCTGTCATCGATTTTGTTTCCAAGATGTGTCATGAACTCTCGGATAGAAATTGTTTCAGTACCGATGTCTGAAAGTATGGATTTTACTTTTTCTTCAAAGTCTACAAAATAAGGTTCAGGAAGATAAACATCGTAGATCCTGTTGATTTCATCGTGTTTGAGTTCGACGTCATTGCATTCGGCACATCCTTTGTAATGATGTAATCCCAGTGACTCCACCATTTCATGTACCATATTGGCACCGGTAGTGACAAGTACATCGATATAACCGTCATAGATGAGATCGGTAACTATCTGTCGCATGCCTGCCGGAACCATGGCACCTGCAAGCCCGAAGAAACTGGTCGACCCGTTTGCAAGCATGTCAGTATAGATCTCAACAGCATCTGCAAGTTTTCCTGCACCAAAGGCACACCCATCAATAGCATGCACCAGTTCGTCAACGCTCATGTTCTCTGTGATCTTCGCCTGTCTGATAGGATCAGCAAGTTTACCTTCATGTGAATGACAATGTTCCATTTGAAAGCCTCTGTATTTAGCAGAGTTAATGCTAAGGTTGTTCTTTAAGGTTATTATGGAGAGAAGAGAAAGGCGAATGTTCAATTTGAATCCCTCTTTATTGTTAAATGGGTTATAGGTAACTCCAAAAAAACAGAAATTTTGCTAATATTTTACACTACTTTTTCAAAATAGAAATTGAAAGTTTCGTTATTATTTTAATTGGTTGTCGTTTTCAATTTATAATCTCTCTTATGTGATATTATATAAAAGTAAACAGTTATATTTTAGAATTTTTAAATATAAGTAAGGAAAATAATAAAATCCTGAAAAACTGATTTAATTTATTTCAAGGGGGTATAAACATTAGATTCCATACAGCAATCATTTTATTTATTTTATTATTAGCAAGTGTGGGTACCGTTACAGCATCATACAATGATTCGAAATATGCTAAGATAGTTCAACAAGATACAGGATTCGAGCCAAATATCATCGACATACGGGGAAATGGGACAGGCTTTAGTGTGACTCAAGTGCAGGATTTTTTTGACCAGACCAATAATGTGACGCTAAAATACCAGCTTCCAAATAATGGACCATTGATTGGTTATGGGTATCATTTTCCATCAGGATATTTTACCGTTGATTTTTTAGAGGGATCAGACGTCAATAATAGTACAATTGAAGATATTTATATGACATTCGAAACTGAAGCTCAGAAAATGGGTATTCTTGAGGTAGGTGTAGTTTTTCAATATTCCGATTTTCTGTTCTTGGAGGAAGAGGAGTTATTG
>JAASSR010000035.1 GCA_021767785.1 Methanolobus sp. | reverse complement strand
ATACCATTTTCATCGACATCTTCTGAGAAACGTATAAGTTCCCAGCCATCCATGCCGAGCTTATTAAGATCTTCCTTTGTGCTGTCCCATTGTCCATAGCGGACGGATCTTATGTCATATTCCCATGGTGCCATATTCTAACCTCTTTTTACCTGATATTTGATTTCAGTATATAATATCGTATATTCGCGTTCTATAAAAAACTTGTCAAAAAATGAGGTTGAGTTTAAATCAAATCAATTTGATTTTGCTATGTTGCACGGAAAAATGAAGAACAAAATTTGATTTAAAAGGAAAAAAGAAAGTATAAAAAAGTGAATCATTGTCGGGAAATTTTTTCAAAATCCTTAATGTCTTTTTTCTTATTAGGAAGGCCTTCAAAAATCCTGTTCTTATCTATCCACATGTCAGATGCACTCTGCAGACCCTGTGCTTTATGAGGTACATACTCAATATCAAAGGCAGCTGTTGTAGTTCCATCTCTAAGAGGATTATTTGAGGATTTTTGAAATAACTCATTTGCAGAGATCTTTTTATTCTTTTCTTCATTGAATTTCTGCTCATCTGTCTTGTCGTCGGTCATATGCTATTAATTGATCCTATAGTTATTAAAGGATTCTGGCAACCGATGAATAAAGAGTATAACTAAGTCCGGCATGCTCAGATCATGAGCATAGCTTTATTTAACAAAACTCCAGTCTCTTTATGGGGAACTGGTGGAAGTACATTCTTTCGGTTTATTGGGTGATTTTGTGGCGAGACTGGAAAAAGATACACTTGGAGAAGTGGAAGTACCTGATGATGCTTACTATGGACCGCAGACGGTAAGAGCTCTGAACAATTTCAGGGTTAGTGATGAAAAATTACCTGCCGGTTTTGTGAAAGCACAGGCAGCTATAAAAATAGCATCTGCAAAAGCAAATATGCAGACCGGAAAACTTGACTCTCATATCGGTGAACCGATAGTTGAAGCGGCTTTTGAGATAAGGGACGGTAAAATGAGGGACCATTTTGTAGTTGATGCTTTCCAGTCAGGAGCAGGGACTTCTCAGAATATGAACGCAAACGAGGTCATTGCAAACCGTGCACTAGAGATTATGGGGTATGAAAAAGGAAGATATGATGTGATCCACCCGAACGACCATGTGAATATGTCCCAGTCGTCTAATGACACGGCTCATACAGCTATTCATATATCGGCAGTTGAAAGTCTGAACTCGGAACTCATTCCTGAAATAGACAGATTGCTTAGTTCCCTCAACGCTAAGGCTATTGAATTTAACAAAGTTGTCAAGCCCGGCAGAACACATTTGCAGGATGCTGTTCCCCTGACCATAG
Organism: Methanolobus sp.; assembly: GCA_021767785.1. Taxonomy (GTDB): domain Archaea; phylum Halobacteriota; class Methanosarcinia; order Methanosarcinales; family Methanosarcinaceae; genus Methanolobus. Next base: position 19,844 of record JAASSR010000035.1, on the reverse strand, counting down.
GCCAGGAATTAAGTGCTTATGTCAGGATGTTGGAACTTGACAAAAAACGGCTGGTTGAATCCGTAGATTGCTTACTTGAACTGAATATGGGTGGAACTGCCGTGGGTACCGGATTGAACACCCCGCCTGAGTTTTCCAGAATTGCAATACAGGAGATCAGATCAGTTACGGGAATTGAATTCAGGATCACTGAAAATGCTTTTGAGGCAACACAGGGTGCAGGTGCCATACTTGAATGTTCTGCTGCATTAAGGGGTCTGGCTGTAAGTCTTACAAAGATCGCAAACGATCTGCGTCTGTTATCAAGTGGTCCCAGGGCAGGGATAGGAGAATTGAATCTTCCTGCGGTACAGCCGGGTTCATCGATAATGCCGGGAAAGGTCAATCCTGTAATGGCGGAAATGCTCAATATGGTATGTTTTCAGGTGTTAGGGAATGATACTGCGATTATGATGGCTTCTCAGGGAGGACAGCTTGAACTCAATGTATTCACACCACTTCTGGCTCACAATCTTCTAAAGTCAATAACTTTACTTACAGGAGGAATTGCTTCTTTTAGAAATAAATGTGTGGATGGTCTGACAGCTAACATCGAAAAATGTGCTGAACTTGCCGGTTCCAGTCTTGCGCTGGCAACTTCCCTTGCTCCGATGATAGGATATGATAAAGCTGCAGAGGTCGCTTACAGGGCACACAGGGAAAATCTTTCGGTAAAAGATATTGTAATTGAAATGGGATTGCTCGAAAAATCTGAGCTGGAAAGATTGCTTGATCCCATAGAACTCACGGGGATTAACAAATGACAGACCATGATATAATAGTGATAGGTGGCGGACTTTCAGGACTCAGGGCAGCCATTGAAGCTCACCGACTGGGAGCAGACGTAGCGGTTATCTCAAAGGTTCATCCCATACGCAGTCATTCAGGCGCTGCCCAGGGCGGTATCAATGCATCTCTTGGTTCGGATGACAGCTGGGAGGCACATGCCTTTGACACTGTAAAGGGAAGTGATTATCTTGCAGATCAGGATACGGTTGAAATACTCTGTAAAGAGGCTCCCGCAAGGGTAATTGAAATGGAGAACTGGGGCACTAATTTTTCCAGAAAGGATAATGGCAGGATAGCACAGAGGCCATTCGGAGGTGCCGGATTCCCGAGAACATGTTATGCAGGTGACCGGACAGGCCATAATCTCCTGCATACTCTTTACGAACAGGTGCTGAAGAGAGATATCAGGATATATAGTGAGTGGCTGGTGACAAGACTGGTAGTTGAAAATGATTCCTGTACCGGGCTTGTTGCTATGAATATGGCGGATTCCGATATGGAGATATTCAGGACAAAGGCCACAATACTTGCTACAGGAGGCTACGGAAGGATATATCAGCGTTCTACAAACGCTATCATCAACAGGGGATTTGGTATAAGTCTTGCCTATATGGCAGGTGTACCGTTACAGGATATGGAATTTGTACAATTTCATCCTACTACATTATGGGGTACTAATATACTGATAACAGAAGGTGCACGTGGGGAAGGTGGTTATCTCTATAATAAGGATCATGAACGTTTCATGGCCAGGTATGCTGCCGGTGCCATGGAACTTGCACCCAGGGATATTGTGGCAAGAGCCATACAGTCAGAGGTCGATGAAGGACGCGGATTTCCGGAAGGTTATGTTCACCTTGACATTACGCATCTGGGAAAGGATAAAATTAACAAAAAATTACCGGGGATAAGACAGATTGCTATTGATTTTGCAGGCATTGATCCGGTAAACGAACCTATACCCGTACAACCGGGTCAGCATTACTCTATGGGTGGTGTCAGCTCAAATAAAGACGGAGAAACACCCGTTTCCGGACTTTATGCTGTCGGGGAATGCGCCTGTATAAGTGTGCATGGTGCCAACAGGCTTGGAGGTAATTCTTTACTTGATACGGTTGTTTTTGGTAAAAAAGCTGGCAGTGCTGCTGTGGATTATATTGATACTGTGGAGTTCTCATCTGAGGTAAACTTTGTTGATCTATTGGAAAATGAAAAAAAGATTATTTCTGATATGATGGGTGAAGGAGGAGAGAATTTTGCAGAGATCAGAGATGAACTACGGGAGATCATGCAGGAATATGTAGGTGTATTCCGTAACAAAGAAAAGCTTGAGCAAGCGGTGGATGCTATCCGGAATTTGAAGAAAAGATCCAGAGATCTGAAAGTGAATAACAATTCCGATATCTTTAATTTTGAACTTGTAAATGCTATTGAACTAAAGGGCATGCTGGAACTTGGACATGTCATTGCTCTTGGTGCTCTTGCAAGAGAGGAGAGCAGAGGAGCACATTACCGAACCGATTTTCTTGAAAGGGATGATGAAAAATGGCTCAGACACACTCTTGCATATTACACACCAGATGGACCTGAGCTGGATTATAAGGATGTTACTATAACTCAGTTCCAGCCTGAAAGGAGGGAATACTGATGGTCGAACTCATAATTAAGAGGCAGGATGGGGAACGGTTGTGGTCTGAGAAATTCACCATTGAGGAAAAGCCAGGAATGACAGTTCTGGAGGCACTGTTCTATGTGCAGGAAAGAATTGACGGCAGCCTTTGTTTCAGATATTCGTGCAGAGGTGCCGTATGCGGAAGCTGTGCAATGCTGATCAATAAGATCCCAAGACTTGCGTGCAGAACCCAGATATCAGATGTAAAGGATGAAGTAGTCGATGAACCAAAAGATGGTGTTGCATCTGTCAAACCTCCCGGACGTGCAGAAGGCAAAAATGAGGTACTTATAGAACCTTTGCCCAATCTGAATGTCATACGGGATCTCATTGTTGATATGGATGATTTCTACAAGCTCGTGGATTCCATAAAACCCTGGATCAATACGGATATGAATTCAAATCAAAAGGAAACATCCATTGATCCTTCTGTTCAGTTACAAATGGAAAGATATACTAACTGCATTCTCTGTGCCACATGCCATGGGTCCTGTCCGGCTGCTTCAAGAAATAAAAAATATCTGGGACCGGCTTCCCTTGCCAAAGCCTGGAGATTCTATATTGATCCAAGAAGCCGTGAGGAAGATAAGGATGAACTTTTGAAGTTACTTGATTCGGATTCCGGGGTATGGGGATGTGATGTTGTTTATAAATGTGTTTCAGTTTGTCCAAAGAAGGTAACACCAACAACTGCTATCCTTGAACTACGGGAGAAAATAGAAAGGTAACAAATTGGTTTTGGAAATTGACATTAAAAGTACATTAATGTTAAAAACATCATTTCTGCAAAGAAGCCGGAAAAGATGGGTATTGCCAGATTATCATCTATTTTCACAAAAGTGGTTTCCACAAATGTTGCAATGAATGCCATCATTAAGGAAACAAAAGGGTTTTCAAGTAACAACATCGCAATGGCAAGATCAACTACAAATTCTGCAATGCATCCCTCCAGACTTTTGTCATTATGAAATATTCTTATTTTTCCGAACCTTTTGCCTATCAATGCTGCGCTCATATCGCCGAACGTTGTCATTAGTATGGCTGCAAAAGCAATATTTTTACTGAATACAGAAACCGCAACAAGCGCACCAAGTGTAAAGTAAACGTAGGATCCTATTCCATTTTTTTCTTTCTTACGCAAAAGAATATGAAATACCGGAAGTTTGATACTTCTGTCAAGTCTGAGATGTTCAATAATCAATATGATCACAAGATAAACTATTAAAAGTAGTTGTGCTTCCTCTTTTCCAAAGAAGGCATAGACAAGTACAATGATTATTGAGGTTAAATGTATGCCCTTTCTCATGAGTTCGTTTGTAAAAGAAATCGGAACCATTGCCATTAATTTATTCTTTTGATATATAAAAGGATTCAGGCCATCTCTGTTCTCTAACATTGTTGTAAATCTTCGTTTTATCCGAATATCTAAAGTATAAGGCTATATAAATTACAATAATGGAGTGGAATATTATATGGTACTTTTTAAAGATAGAACAGATGCAGGTAAAAAGCTTGCATATGAACTTTCAAATTATTCGGGACGAGAAGATGTTATCATACTCGCCTTACCCAGAGGTGGAGTTCCTGTAGCTTTTGAGGTGGCAAAGAAGCTTGGAGTAGAACTTGATGTTTTTATTGTACGAAAATTAGGAGCTCCAGGTTATGAAGAACTTGCAATGGGTGCCATTGCCACAGGAGGTATAAGGGTTCTGAACAACGATGTAATAGACTCGCTGAAAGTATCTCCGAAACTTATTGAATCGGTTGCTTTGTCCGAGCAGATTGAACTTGACAGAAGGGAACAATTATATCGCAAAGGTAAACCTCCTATTGATCTTGAAAATAAAACTGTGATACTTGTAGATGATGGTCTTGCTACAGGTGCTACAATGAAGGCGGCTGTTCAGGCTCTCAGGACAAAAGACCCTTTGCAGATAATTGTGGCCGTACCTGCTGCCTCTCCGGAAGCATGCGAGGATCTAGCATCAGAAGTTGATATGGCTGTTTGCCTTATGACCCCTGAACCTTTCTATGGTGTAGGGGCCTGGTATCAGGACTTTAATCAGACAAGTGACAGGGAAGTATGTGAATTGCTGGATGAGGCCCAAAGGCTATCATGAAACGGATTTTATACTGGAAAATAACTTGCCAGGAACGCTTCTTGTAGCTGTTACCCGACTGGACTAGCCGGAAATTGATTAGTGAGGATATGGATATAGGATATTTCAAAACAAGTATAGGTGCTGCTACAGCATTGATCACTGTTGCAATCTGTTTTTTCGAGGGACCTGATACATTGGGAGAAGTTGTCAAATTGAAAGTATAATGGTTCACATTATATCTCGAACAGCAAATTGACTAAACCTGGGATCTTTACGACCATATTACAGGGATCAGTAAGTTCAAACAAAAAAAATTAATCAATAAAAAAATTAAAGCAAAAAAAGCACATCATTCCAGTGTAATTGCTTCCACCGGGCAGACGTCCACGCAGTCACCACAATCTACACATTCATCGGGGTCTACGACTGCTATATCTTCTTCGTTCATTGAAATTGCTTCTACAGGGCAGGAATCAACACATTGCTCGCATCCTGTACATGTATTCTTATCGACAACAGCTGGCATTTTAACTTACTCCATTTATTGAATCTTTCAAAGATAATTATCTTCTGTCTGGGATTATGCAATAAATAGTTATCGAATCAGTTGTATGTTCGGTATATTCTTGAATAATTCTATATACTCATAACACAAACATTTCAGAAATGTTAAATATATTCTCAACTGTACATAGGGCAGAATACAATGCCCGAAAAACAAACAACTCCTACGGACATCAAACTGGTTATAGCTCTTGTTTTGATCACAGATCTCTTTGTGCTGCTTCCCTTCCTTAATGATAGTCCGTTACGTACGGTACTTGGTCTTCCAATGGTCCTTTTTCTTCCAGGATATGCTCTGATAGCTGCTCTTTTCCCTGGAAAAGATGATCTGGATGGTATTGAGCGCATTGCATTGAGTTTCGGGCTTAGTATAGCAGTTGTACCACTTATTGGTCTGGGACTTAACTATACTCCCTGGGGTATCCGACTTGTACCAATACTGGTGTTTCTGACAAATTTCACGATCATAATGTCAATTGTGGCTATTTACAGACGTGAAGCTCTTGGTAATGATGCTTTTTCTGTTCCTTTCAGGGAAATCTATGGATTTCTTAAGGCTGAGGTACAGGAAAAACCCGAATCAAGGCTTGACCGTATTCTGACCATCATTCTGGTTATATCCATACTTGCTTCTGTCATGACACTTGTGTATGTTGTTGTTACACCCAAACAGGGTGAGAAGTTCACTGAATTCTATATACTGGGACCTGAAAGAATGGCAGATGATTATAGAACACAGCTGGAACAAGGTGAAAGTGTGGATGTTATTATAGGGGTTGTGAACCATGAATATTCTGTGGTAAATTATTCAATTGAGATACGGCTGGATAATGATACTATAGAAACTCCCCAAAGCCTGAGTCATATTTCACTTGCTCATAATGTTACATGGGAAAAACCTGTTTCTTTTGTACCGGGTGTTACAGGTGAGAATATGAAGTTACAATACCTGCTTTACAAAGATGGGAACATTACAGAGCCTTACAGAGATCTGCATCTGTGGATCAATGTAACGGAGGCAGCCTTATGAGATCTGATAAGCAGAATGATGCAGGTATAATCCTTAACAGTGTAATAAATGTGCATAGTAAGGAAGATTCAGCAGTTCCAGGTCTGACTGATACTTATGTCATTTCTGTTGCAATGCTAATGATAATACTTGCAGAGTTACTTCTGTATTCCGGGAATTACAGTTCGGGTATTAGTCTTCATGTTATTACGTTGTTCTCATTGTCCGTTTCATCGTTATGGATAGATGGAACCCATGTAGCACGGAGTCTTCAGGTATTATGTTTACTTCCGGTTCTTCGTCTCCTGAACATTTCAATGCCTGTGTTCTCAGAGATGACCCTCTATCTTTACATTTATATATATGCTCCTTTGATACTGCCGGCATATCTAGTTATACGTCATCAGAACCTTACAAAAGATATACTTGGTTTTCAATTCAATGATATGGGAAAATATATTCTGATTGCATTTGTAACTGGTTTTTTAATTGCACAGGGTGAAAATTTCACAATCCATGCAGGGAATCTGATACCAGATCTGTCAGTTGAAAGTCTTTTGAAGATATCAATTGTGATGATCTTCTTTGTTGGATTTGTGGAAGAACTGGTTTTCAGGTCACTTCTTCAGACCCGCCTGTCGGAATCCTTCGGTGAAGTTAAAGGGCTGCTGCTTGCGAGCATTTTATTTGGTGTGATGCACTCAGGCTATGGAAGTATGTATGAGATATTTTTCACGGCTTTTGCAGGTCTGATACTTGGATACATGTTCCTGAGGACAAAAAGTTTACCTTTGGTCTCCCTGACACATGGATTAGTTAACATATTTCTCTTCGGGATAATTCCTTTGTTAGCATGAATATAAAAATATACTTCAGGGAATATATTGATTTAAAAATTTACAGTAACTATTAAATAAATAGGTAACCTTTCTACTAAAGGTATTCAGGATTAACATAATTATTCATTGAATGTTTGTCAGGACAGGATGGAAATAACGGAGTAATAGTTGACATGATTCCCAAAAAAGGCATGTTTCAGGTTTCTGCAGTCCAGTTTAAAATGATTTCTTTATGCTTGGTTGTACTTGGTACGGCTTTTATTCTGATGTCTTCAACCGCATTGGCGGAAGTAACTAATATTACTGTTTCACCTGAGAATCCTTCTCCAGGTGACACAGTGACTGTAAAAGGTAAGGCATCTCCATATGAAGAAGTCTCTGTTTCCGTGGGATTTGAGAAGATGCAGTCCGTTTCAAATGGGATTTATGAATATCATATAGGAAAGGTCACTATCCCGGAAGGATCAGAATCTTTCAGTCTTAGAGCGGAAGGGGTTGACAGTCTTGATGTGACAGTCTATCTGTTTGGCATTCCAATTACAGTTCCTGATGAGTATGTCCAGGTGAAGAATAGTATCGCTTCCTTTGGTACAGGAAAGATAAAAAGCGGAACCTATGACATCAAACTGAGTGGTAAGTCATCAGATGATGAAGTTTCATTCCAATTCGGAGGCAAAGGTTCTATCAGGGCAGATTCTGATGGAAATTTCCAGTATACATATACAACGAAGAATATGCCTGAAGGGGATTTCTCACTTACTGTAGGTGAGCAGCCCCTTCAGGTAAAGCTGGGCGAAACTGATGAATCCGATAATGGCAACGACAGCAGTGACAGTGACGATTCAGGTTCCGATTCTGATGACAGCAGTTCATCCTCATCTTCCGGTTCTTCTTCGGGCAAGAGTATCAGTAGCAGTAATACAGGAACTGAGCTCAGGATAGTTGATGCGGATACTCTTGGTGGTGAAGATGAGGATAAAGACGAATCATCTGGTGTTGGTGATGATACTGAGAGCATGGCATCCACCAGGGATGATAGTTCTGAAAGTTCAGAAGACGAAAGTGATTCCGGTGAAGTGGATGGTTATATAATGGAGAACAAATCATCATCTGATACTCAGAACAGTCTTCCGGAACTTGGTCTTATGGGTGCTGTTGTTGGAGTGGTATGTCTGGGTGCTATTTTCATAGGCTTCCGTAAGAACAGGTATAAGTAAATTTTTTTAACCAGGCTAAAAATAAAAAGATATCAGATTATTTCTGATATCTTGAAGATCACTATTGCTACAAACGATACCAACAGCGGCAAGATCGTCATGTTCAATGAGCAATCAAGAGATCTATTCCATTTCTCTGAAGCGGATAGTATCTCCTTTGCCGAAAGCAACAAGATCAGTGCAACAACCGCCAGCACTCCGTATTCCGGCAGCCCTGTCGGTGTTGTTAAGGTCACCATCCCTGCCGCAGTTGAAGATATCGTACTGGTCGTTGTGGTTATTATTGTGCTTGTAAGCATTTGATCTCCACTCTGTATTTAACATAAAGTTTATACTATTAATACATTGTGAATTTATCTTCTTATATTTCTCTTTTTTTAATAAGAGAGTGCTATTTTTATACGTAAAATTGTTATATTACTATTTATATATCTACAGCTATGCAAAAAAGATTAAAAGAACGAACAAAAGCCAACATATATGGCATCAAAGGCATGCATAATGTTCATTCGTGGCAGGGACTTGCCATACATTTCAAGAACAGTTCACGTGTTCTAAAATGTGATGCATATGATAACTGCATGTCGGATAAAAGATCCCGTGCATGTTTCCATTCTATAAAAAGATCTGATGCCATCTATATGCTCCAGTCAGAATTCAATGTCAGCATAACAATTGCAGAAAAACTTATTGATACTCTGGTAGATATGGGAATTACAAAGGCATTACGTTGTCGTAAATTTGACCCATCGGGATTTTGTGATGATGGCTGTCGCATGCTGGTGTTCGAAGATGATCTCTAAAGTCTAATCAAAACTTTATTAAGCCAACAGGATAATCCTGCACCCATGTTTACAATAATCACAGGTGCGCAGTTTGGCGATGAAGGCAAAGGCAAGATAGTTGACCTTATTTCCGGTGAATATGATCTTGTTGTCCGTTTTCAGGGAGGGGACAATGCAGGACATACAGTTAAAGTAGGTGAGGACGTTTACAAACTCCATCTCATACCATCAGGTTTTCTTTTGAATTCAAGGGTTTTGATCGGTCCGGGTACTGTTATGAATCCGGAAGTACTTGCAAAGGAAATAGATATGCTTGCAGAAGGTGGTATCGAACTTGACGCAAACAGGGTTGGAGTAGATTCAAAGACAAGCATAATAATGCCGTATCACATCGAACTTGATGGTCTCAGGGAATCAATGAGGACCGAAAAGATTGGTACAACTAAGCGTGGTATAGGTTTTGCATATATTGATAAGGTTGCCAGGGATGAGATACGCATGGGTGACCTTGTGAACAGAGAAAGGTTCATAAAAAGACTTGGAGAACTTGCTCCTTCAAAAGAAGCAGCCATTAAGGAGCTTGGTGGTGATCCTTCAATTGTAATGGATGAGACACTTATCGATAGATACGTAAAACTCGGTGAACGTTTCTCATCTTATATTACTGATGTATCTTATGAAGTTAATAGAGCTCTCGATGAAGATAAAAATGTCCTTGCAGAGGGTGCTCAGGGAACGCATCTGGATGTTATTCACGGAACTCAGAAATTTGTGACATCATCCTGCACCATCGCGGGTTCTGCATGTGCAAATATTGGTGTCGGACCTACAAGAGTGGATGATGTACTGGCTATAGTGAAAGCTTATATCACACGTGTAGGAGAAGGACCACTTCCCACAGAACTTTTTGACGATGCCGGGAAACAAATACAGGAAGTAGGTGGTGAGTTCGGTACGACCACCGGCAGGTCCAGAAGATGTGGATGGTTCGACCTGCCACTATTAAAGAAGGCCATTTATCTTAATGGTTACACATCTATTGCTCTTACAAAACTGGATGTTCTCTCCAATCTTGATCCTGTTAAAGTATGTGTTGCATACGAAATGGATGGGAACATTCTTGATTACCCTCCTGAAGACACCTCTGCACTTGCAAGGTGTGTGCCTGTTTATGAAGATCTTCCAGGCTGGGAGGGGGATCTTACGGGTGTCAGGGAATTCGCTGACCTCCCTCAGGAAGCAAAGGATTATGTAATTTACCTTGAAGACAAGATGGGCGTATCTGTAGATTATATCTCTGTAGGACCTGCAAGAGAACAAACCTTCAAAAAGTAAAGCTAATACGTAAAAACGCCGAAAAACGTATATACTACTCGATAGTTTAAACATCACAAATCCAGCTGAACTAATCACCAGATGCAATTGAGTCCTGCAGATGGTGGGTATCTTAACAGATATTGTAATTCAGGAGAATATTAATGACAACTGTATATGACGTTCCTGCAACCGAGTTAATAGCAAAGGTAGCAGAAAAGTTGAAAGAGAATGAGAAGGTAGATCCCCCTGAATGGGCAGCATACGTAAAGACCGGTGTACACAAAGAGTTTCCACCTACTGACAAAGAATGGTGGTATACAAGATGTGCCGCTGTACTGAGAACGGTGTATACTCAGGGTCCTATCGGTGTTGAGAGGATGAGATCTGTCTATGGTGGAAAGAAAGACAGAGGTTCAGCTCCTTTCATAAAGGCAAAAGGCAGCGGTTCAATAGCAAGAACAGTTCTTCAGCAACTTGAAGAGGCTGGTCTTGTCCGAACTCTCAAAAGCGGTCGTGTTGTATCCCCGCAGGGTCAGTCAATGCTCGATAATGTTGCATACCAGGTAAAGCAGGATCTTGCAGAGAATATTCCTGGTCTTGCAAAGTACTGATCGTATAATTTCCTGCTCGGTAACCCTATAAAGAATCACTGCTTACATTCCTGTAAAGCATAGGTGACTTTTATGACGGATGACCTTGAAGAAATAAGAAGAAAAAGACTTGAACAATTACAGCAACAGCAGGCTTCTCAACAGCAAATGGATGCCAACAATATGCAGGCAGCCATGCAACAGGAGCAGGCACAGGCTGAAATGGAAGCAAAGAAACAGGCTCTGATGCGTCAGATCCTGACTCCGGAAGCTCGTGAGAGACTGACGAATCTGCGCATGTCCCGTAAGGAACTGGTAGAACAACTTGAATCCCAGTTGATCATGCTTGCACAGAGCGGCAGATTACAGACAAAGATAGATGATGAAAAACTCAAACAGCTTTTGCTTCAGATGCAGCCCAAAAAGAGGGAAACCAGTATAAAGCGATTGTGAGCCTCTTTCATGCAGATATCGGTCTTATTCAGTGGTGGAAAGGACAGTTCACTTTCCGCAATCATGCTGGAGCCTTTCTTTGAGGTTGAACTCGTTACATGCAGTTTTTCGCTCTTACCTATAGAGGAAGTTGCTTCTGAAACTGCAGAGGTTCTTGGTTTTCCACATCGGATGATCAAACCTGAAATATCGGTCCTTGAAAAGGCATATGAAATGATAATGCAGGATGGTTTTCCCAGAAATGCTATCAATTTCATTCATAAAAATGTAATTGAAAAGCTTGCAAGTGACTCTGATGTTACTTTCATTGCAGATGGCATCCGACGTGATGATCGTGTTCCGATGCTGGATATTCCAGAGGTAAGAAGTATCGAGGACAGGTTCAGTGTTCATTATGTATGCCCCCTCAGGGGATTCGGACGTGCGGCTGTCAATGAACTCGTTAAAGACCATCTTATCATTGAAGAAGGGTTAAGTGAGAATGTGCTCAAAGCTGATTATGAGACTGAGCTCCGGGAAATAATAGGACAAAATCATGGTCAGGGGAAAATAGAAGAGATTTTTCCACGACATGTACAATCTCATGTTATCGGACGCAGGAAAAGCAGAACAGCATGATTAAAGATTTATACGATTATTATGTTATAAGTTCAGAATTCGATTAATAACAAATACATATCAATCATAGCGTAGGTGAGACAAGTGAGCCACAATACTAAAGGACAGAAGACAAGGTTGGCAAAAGCACACAGGCAGAACCACAGGGTTCCTACATGGGTCATCATAAAGACTGATCGTCAGGTTGTAAGCCATCCAAAGAGAAGACACTGGAGAAGAAGCAGTCTCAATGTGAAATAAGCAGGTGATGACAATGGCAGAAGACATAGTAAAAGAGCAGATATATACCATCCCTCTCCGAATAGTGAAGGCAACTCCTCGCTGGAGAAGATCCCATAAAGCTATCAAAGTTATCAGGGAATACCTCACAAAACACATGAAGGCAGAACCTGATATGATTAAGATAGACAGAACTATCAATGAGAAGATATGGGAACATGGTTCAGAGAAGCCACCTTTATCCATCCGTGTAAGAGCAGCAAAGTTCGAAGACGGTGGAGTAGAGGCAGAGCTGGCATAATTGTTCAGAGTATCATTCCAGTTTGCAGATCGTAAATAATGATAAGAAGAATAAATATTCAGGACAGCCCCGTAATCGGGGCTTTTGCAACATGTACTGAGAATCTGGCTCTTGTACCTCTGGGAACTCCAACAAAAACTTGTGATAAACTAGAGCAATGGCTACAGGTCAATGTAGTGAGGACCCTTGTAAATGGAAGTACTATTGTGGGTTCACTTTGTCGTGGAAACTCCAATGCATTACTTGTTCCGAAGAATGCCGGCATAGGAAAGAAGAACGATATAGATATACCTTTTTTTGACTTTCCAGGCAGACTAAATGCCGTAGGTAACGTTGTTCTGGCAAATGATTCGGCTGCACTGGTTCATCCGGACCTTAGTGACAGATCGCTTGAGGTTGTGGAAAAAGCCCTGAAGGTAGAAGTCAGACGCGGAACAATCGGCGGTGTTAAGACCGTGGGTATGTCCGGTGTGGCAACAAATAAGGGTTTACTGGTGAATCCGAGAGCAACAGCTTCAGAACTTGAGATGCTCGAGGAGCTGTTTGAAGTGCCGGTGGATGTCGGGACTACGAACTACGGTACACAAATGGTTGGTTCTGGTGTAATTGCAAATTCCAAAGGTTATGTTGCAGGTTCAAAGACAACAGGTCATGAACTGGGAAGAATAGAAGATGCTCTGGGCTTCTTATAATAATTGATAACAGGTGATTCAAATGAAGACATTTCAGGTCAAAGGCACATTCAAGGCCGGAATAGCGTGGGAAAAGTTCACAAAGATTGTAGAGAGCCAGAACGAAAAGAATGCACTTGATAAAGTGTACTCCCTTTTTGGCAGCAAACACGGTCTTAAAAGGAACTTTATCAAGATCGAAAGTATACAAGAGGCATGATCCATGGCAGATATGAATGAACAGGATCCGAGAGTACTTGCAAATCAGTACCGTCAATATCAGAAACGTATGGAGGCGGTACAGCAGCAAATGAGCATGGTCCAGATATCAGTGGAGGATTGTAACCGTGCCATAGATACAATCGACGAGCTCAAGAATGTTTCAACGGGGGATGAAATGATGTTCCCAATTGGTTCCGGTTCGTTTGTATATGCAAACATAATTGAAGCTGAAAAAGTAGTTGTGGATATCGGCGCAGGATTAAGTGTAGAGAGACCTCTTGAGGATGCAAAGGAAATTTTGCAGCGCCGCAAGGAAAACCTCAATGCTGCTCTGCAGAATATGAACAATACCCTGGCTCAGTTGCACCAGCAGATGCAGGCTATAGAATCTTATCTTGGTCAGCAGCAACAACAGGCCCAGGGTGCACCAGGTTCCCAGTGAACCTTTTTTCTATTTTTAAAAAATAACGGGTTGTATTAAGTGTTCAATAAGCTCAAGTCAAAACTCAGTGGCTTTAAAGAGAAAATAGAAACTAAGATAGACGAGAAAGCAGTTGCTGTAAAATCAGAAGCTTCAAAAGATGAAGTTACTTCTGAGGAAAGTGTTGAAAATACATCGGTAACTGGATCCTCTTTAAATGTTAATGAAGATTACCCAAAGCAACTATCTGAAAAGGAACCTGAAGATAAACAGCCTCAAAGGACTAATTCAGATGTTAATGACAATAACAGAAAGGTAGGTTTCACCCAGAAGGCGAAGGCTCTTGTTTTTGAAAGAGAGTTCATACTCGAGGAAGGAGACCTTGAGGCACCTCTGTGGGAACTCGAAATGGCACTTCTTGAAAACGATATTGCTCTTTCAGTTTCAGAAGCCATAGTTGAGTCTGTAAAAGATCAGCTCGTAGGAACAAGACGGCGTATTGGAAGCAATACTGGCAACATTGTTGAAGACGCACTTAAAAAAGCAATTTATGATGTAATGAGTGCCAATATATTTGATCTTGATGATTATGTGAGAAATGCTGAAAAGCCAGTACATATTGTCTTTATTGGCATCAATGGAACCGGAAAGACAACGTCCATTGCCAAGCTTTCAAAGCGTTTCAAGGATGATGGTATGTCCGTGGTAATGGCTGCAGGGGATACTTTCAGGGCAGGTGCCATTGATCAGCTTGCCATACATGCTGATAAGGTAGGAGTAAAAATAATCAAACACCAGGAACAGGGTGATCCTGCTGCTGTTATTTATGATGCGATGCAGCACGCAAAAGCTCACAATGTGGATGTCGTGCTCTCGGATACTGCCGGAAGGATGCATACAAACATCAATCTTATGGAACAATTGAAAAAAGTCTGTCGTGTAGCTCCTCCTGATCTTATTATCTTTGTTGATGAAGCAGTTGCAGGTAACGATGCTGTTGAAAGAGCTGCTCAGTTCAATGATGCTGTTCCCATCAACGGCTCGATTCTCACGAAAACAGATGCTGATTCCAAGGGCGGTGCGGCAATCTCCATTGCATACATCACAGGAAAGCCAATATTGTTCCTCGGAATGGGTCAGGGATATGATGATATTCGCAAGTTTGATCCGCAATGGTTTGTTGATCAGCTTTTTGCAGAATGATATAATTTTAGAATATATATCACTCCCACTTTTTTTATTTTGTTCTGGTTTTATCTTTATTTTCTCTTTCATCTGCAACTTTCTTTGAGTTCAGATGCAAGTTTTTCTATCCTCTCATTTACGTTTTTGTCTGAAGCAATTATATTGACAAATGCGGAGCCCACAATTACTGCATCAGCACCGGTTTTTATAACTTCAGCTGCTTGTTTTCCGTTTGAAATACCAAACCCTACTGCTTTCGGAACATCTGTGTGAATATGTCCAAGTATGTTCTTTGTGGATTCGGCCACATCCACTCTTTCCCCTGTGACTCCAAGTCTGGATACAATGTAAACAAAACCTGATGTTCTGTTCAGTATGTCTTCCATCCTGGGTCCTTTTGTTACCGGAGTTATCAGGAAAATGAGATCAACACCATTTTTTTTACAGACATCACGCAGTTCGTCTGATTCCTCTGCCGGAAGATCCGGGACAATTATACCAGTGATTCCTGCTTCTGCACAATCCCTGGCAAATTTCTCAGTTCCTCTTTTGTATATAAGATTGTAATATGTCATGCATACAAGAGGAACATTCTCTTTAATGGATGCAGCCATTTCAAAATACCTGTCAGGGTTCATGCCTGCTTTCAGTGCTCTGGTGGATGCGGCCTGTATTGTCGGTCCGTCTGCAACAGGGTCTGAAAAGGGAAGTCCCAGTTCAACAATATCAGCACCACCTCTGACCAGTGAATGTACTATTTCTACAGTGGCATCTGCAGAAGGATCGCCTGCACACACATAAGCAATAAGTGCCTTTTCTTTATTTTTTTCAAGTTCAGTGAATTTATCTGCAATCCTCAAGGCGAAATCTCCTTTTCATCATTATCTTTTGAATTTTCTTTCATATTCTTTCCTTCTTCCTTCAACCTGAAAACAGTCTCCAGATCCTTATCTCCTCTCCCTGAGAGATTGATGACCACAAGATCTCCGAGTTCTCCAGTTTTTGCCATCTTCATAACATAGGCTACGGCGTGGGATGACTCCAGAGCAGGAATAATTCCTTCAAGTCTACTAAGCTCATAAAAAGCTTCCAGTGCTTCATCATCACTTACATTACATGGAATCACCCTGCCAATATCCGCAAGGTGTGCAAGCTCAGGTCCCACGCCGGAATAATCAAGGCCTGCGGAAACAGAACTTGATTCGAGTATCTGGCCGTATTTATCCTGTAGTATCAATGTGTGTGCGCCCTGAAGTACTCCTTCCTCTCCTGCACAAAGGGATGCAGAATGCAAAGCTTCATGTTCCGTTGTCTTCATTTCTTTGCCACCGGCTTCCACGGGATACAATTTAACTTCTTTATCGTCCACAAAAGGATGGAATATTCCCATTGCATTACTTCCACCACCTGCGCATGCAACAATAGAACCAGGATAACGGCCTTCTTTCTTCATTATTTGTTCTTTTACTTCTTTACCGATAACACTCTGAAAATCACGAACTATCATTGGATATGGATGTGGTCCTACAACAGAACCTATGAGATAATGTGTATTCTCGACATTAGTTACCCAGTCTCTGAGGGCTTCATTTATGGCATCTTTTAGTGTTTTTGAACCGGATTCTACAGCATGGACCTTGCATCCCATAAGTTCCATTCTGTAAACATTCATGTGCTGCCGGATAACATCTTTAGCTCCCATGTAGACCTCAGATTTGAATCCCATATTGGTTGCTGCCATAGCTGTTGCAGTTCCATGCTGGCCTGCTCCGGTTTCAGCAATAATACGCTCTTTTCCCATATATTTTGCCAGAAGTGCCTGTCCGAGGGTATTGTTCAGTTTATGAGCTCCTCCATGAACCAGATCTTCTCTTTTAAGATAGATCTTTATTCCGTATTTTTGACTGAGATTTTTAGCAAAATAAAGAGGAGTTTCTCTGCCGGCGAATTCCTTCATATAATAGTCAAGTTCTGCAAGGAATTCCGGATCGTCTTTATAACGTTCATAAGCCTCTTCAAGCTCGGTAATTGCCGGCATAAGTACTTCAGGAACGAACTGCCCTCCGTATTTGCCATACATTGCTCTTTTCATTATTATTCTCCATCTGGTTGGTTATTCACTTAGTCAAGAGCATCAACAAGCTCTTTGGTTTTGGCGTATATCTTACCATTTTTAATTATTGAGGTGCCAACAAGAACAGCATCTGCACCTGCATTTATAACTTTTCTAATATCATCTGTGGTCTGAATTCCACTCTCACTTATTATTGTATGATGCGAATTATTATTCCTGTCAAATTCTTTTATTATGGGTATAAGCTTTAGACTTGTATCAAGATCTATCTCCAGAGTATTCAGATTACGGTTATTAATACCGATAATTTTTGCCTTTGTCTTTAGTGCTTCCTCAAGTTCTTTTTCATTATGGACTTCAACAAGGGGCTCGAATCCTTTTGAAAATGCCATATCTACCATCTTATTGAGCCTGTCTTCAAGGATGCCTGCAATTAATAATATAAGATCACTTTCTGTTTCGTTGAACTGGGGCTCATCGAGAATGAAATCTTTGCGAAGTACCGGTAGATCAATTTTATTTCTTGCTTTTTTAAGATTTTCAATTGAACCATGGAAGAACTCGGGTTCTGTAAGTACAGAGATTCCAATCGCACCTGCTTTTTCCATCTCTGCTGCAATTGATGCAGCATTAGCGGGTGATATATCTCTTAGCTTTTTCCCAGGTGATGCGGGTTTGACCTCTGCAATAACAGCTACTTTATTTTGAGCATTCTTTTCTTTGATCTTTTTGATAATATCTCTTTTTTGCCCATTTCTTTTTTTATCCGGATCTTGCTCCTTTTTCAAATAATGTATCCTTTTCTCAGTGGATCTGATTATATCATTGATAACCGAATGCATGTAATAACCATCTATGTTCTTTAATGTACAAAGATGTACATATAAATTAACTTATTTAAAAATACCGGTTCATCTTTTTTAGAATTGATATTTTCAGGCAGGGAATTATATCTATTCACTTTTCTCTTCATTTCCTTTCAAAAAAAGTTCTATATCAGGATCAATTGAAAGATATTGTATGTTATCAAGCTCATTTTTGATCCCTAATTTTTCCTGAACCGTGGTCGGCGGGAAATATGCCAGATAGGCCAGCACAGTACCTATCAGCACAAACAATCTTGCAAATACCTGCATTACATCAACTATTGCTATCATATCCGTGAGCATAAAATCAAAAACAAATGAAATAGCAACTAACGGAAGGGCTGTTCGGTAGCGTATCCTTTTTGGCATCCTTTGAAGCATTATAAGTAGCAGTAATCCGAGTATCATCGATGTGGGTATCACAAAAAGGCCCATAAGATACAGGTTTATGGCAGAATCACTATTGATCATAAATATGGACCCCCATTCAGTGACAATGGGTCCGACAATTCCGTTGTAGTATAAAAAAGCAAGATATGCAGTTCCTATAATAGTAAATATCAGAGCTATATATTCTCCTACTCTGATGCTCCCTGTGATCACGTAGATTATAAAAAAAACAAGTGGTACGGATACAAATGCAAAAGGGATTGCTGCAATAAAATATAATATTGCATCAGCTTCCTGATTTCCCATATGTGCAGCGAACATTCTCGCTGCCGTGGGCAAATATGTCAAACCGACTATTGTCCAGAAAATAATAAGTGAAAAAAGAGCTGGTTTACTATTTCCATTGTATCCCTCATTGTTCCTGGAAAGGACCCAGGCAAATGCGAGAGATGAAAGCGTAATAGCAATACAAATAGTACCATTTAACAGAATTTCTGAGCTCATCCCTGTCATTGCATTTATTAGTTTGATTTTATTTATATATTTTCATTGTGTATTTGTTGCTAGTTTGCCGTTTGATATTTCCAACCAAATGGTATATATATTATTCAATACTATATTATTGATATATCCAAAAATATAAGGATATAAGAGGAGGATCGTACATGAAAGCAAACAAAACATTAATTTTGAAGAAAAATACCAGAGCTCAGGTGGGTATTGGTACTCTTATCATATTCATCGCTATGGTTCTTGTTGCAGCAGTCGCAGCTGCTGTATTGATTCAGACATCCGGTGTACTTCAGCAGAAAGCTCAGTCCACTGGAAAGCAGGCAACTCAGGAAGTATCATCCAACCTGATGGTAAAAAATATTGAAGGTGTGCGTGCTAAGAATTCATCAACCGTTATGTCAGACACAATTGATCTTTTGAGACTCAAAGTCGGTCTTAATGTAGGCAGTGCACCTGTAGATGTCAATCAGGTAGTGATCTCTATAACTGATGGAACAACTGCAAACAATCTGGTATATGCCGGAAATGATAAATCCTATGCATCGACTGGTGCATCTGATGGTAATATGTCTTCTTTCAGTACTTCAAGTGCTTCTGACAATCTTGAAACACTTCTGACCGGACAAACCACCATAGATGGTACAACATTCAACAACTCTGATCATTATTACACAGTTGAAAAAATACGTGATGAAGATGCATCATTCTCACAGAGCAATCCTGTAATGAACACAGGAGATCTTATCACTGTTTATATTGCAACTACATCTGAAGCAGCTGTTTCAGCTGGATATACTAATGTAGGTACTGCGAGTACATCTGCTCTGAAAACATCAGGTCTAAACCTTGTTCCAAGGACAACTGTCAATATAGTTCTCACTCCGGAATCAGGTGCCGCAACAACAGCTGACTTTGTAGCTCCATCTTCATACGGTGTAAAGGAGACAGTACAACTGTATCCATAAATAAGTGCGATGATCTCGCACTT
>JAASSR010000115.1 GCA_021767785.1 Methanolobus sp. | reverse complement strand
TCTTACAGTCAGGCCGGACCGTTCTTTACTTATCACTCCTGATTCAGGGAATCAGAAGAAAAATGTCCGTTCAAAGATCGATATGATGGCATCTGACGATCAGGAAGAGAATTTCAGATTGCTTGTTGCCAATTATCTTGTAGGTTATGACATTATAAGAATAATCTCTCCGGGCGGTTTTACAGCAGCTGAACGTAAATACCTGAAAGAATCTGTCCGTAAGCGTCTGATAGGGATCGAGATCGTTGAGGAATCCAGGACAGAAGTGATACTCCAGAATCTGTTAAACTATCAGGATATATCACTGGAAAAATCCCTTCAGAGTATGTTCCGTATTATATTTTCCATGATGGAAGACTCAATTGTTGCTTTGAGAGAAGGAGACGTGGAACTTGCCAGCGACATTGCACAGCGGGACAATGATGTCGATAAGTTCTATCTTTTAAGTGTCAGACAGATAAAGGCTGCACTTGACGATTCTTCCCTCGCACGGAAAATAGGCATAAATGATTCAAAGGATTGTCTGGGATATCGTCTGATAATTAAAATAATGGAGCGCATAGGCGATCATGTGCAGGGAATATCAAAGACTATTATTCAAATGGATGGAAATAAAGTTGACAATGATAATCTTATTGAACTTGGTTTGCTCTCCCATAAGCTGTTCCACGATTCGTTCCAGGCTGTGCTTGATATTGATATAGATCTTGCGAATCAGGTTATGAGAACATCCCGAATGGCAAGTGCACTTGGAAATAAGATCAGCCAGGATTTTCAACTAAATGGTAGTTCCTATAGTATTGCCGGAGAAAGACAAAGACAAATAATACAAAGTTTTCAGCGTATAGCTGAGTACAGTGCTGATATCGCTGAAATGGTCATCAATATGAAGGTAACAAGGACAAAAGAAAACCTTTTAGAAGAGCCCCAGATACTCGAAAAGGCTTAATCTTAAGGATATTACCATCAGGTTATTGATCACCAGTACAAGTCCCAGAATACTTACGCATGTTCTTGAGATGTCCCACAATATCTTTGCGTAGGAATGGACTGAAACCCGGATGGACCTGTAGTTCCAGTATATTACCAGAAGTATCAGAAACTTGACCACAAGTAGTGACCAGATCCCGTATTGTGCTATTAGTCCTGAAAGAAAACCATTCTCCTCAAACCCGTATCCATTACTGAGTGCATGAAATGTTGTGAGGAAATCCCCTGCTATGTAAAGCAGGATTATATATCTGGCTTCATAAAGGAAATCGTATATTTCTTCTGCGTTGAGCAACCCTCTGTTGATGTTTTTAGAGATCATGTTAGCATAGAGCTTTGCTCATATATATTGGCAGAATGTAGGTAGTTTATCTTTTTGTGTACATGAATTTTTTTAAGCATAATAAATAAAATTAAAATATATATTCTAAATTCTATTTATAGGTCCCTCTATACTTTCAGTTAAACCTCAGGATGCAATTTCATGAAATAAAAAAAAGTAAGGAATTACGTGAACATCATCAGATGTTCAGTTTGCTCATCCTTTCCACAGCTTCGTTGATCCTTTCAACGGAACGGGTCAGTGCAAATCTTATATAACCCTCACCGTATTCTCCAAATCCAACACCTGGTGTTGCTACGATTCCTGCCTCTTCAAGCAGAAGCTTAGCAAATCCCATTGAATCATAGCCATCCGGAACAGGTGCCCAAACATAGAATGTTGCTTTTGGTGGTTTGACATCAAGTCCAAGTTCTTCCAGTCCCTTAAGGAGAGCATTTCTCCTTTCCTCATATATGCTGTTCATATCAGCAACGCATTGCTGTGAACTTGAAAGTGCGGTGATACCTGCCATCTGGATGGCATCAAAGGCTCCGGAATCCACATTGGATTTGACCTTGCCGACACCTGATATTATTTCCTCGTTGCCTACTGCAAAAGCAAGTCTCCAGCCTGTCATATTGTAAGTTTTAGAGAGGGAATAGAGTTCAATTCCTACATCCATTGCACCATCAACGCTCAGAAAACTTGGTGCTTTATAATTGTCATAGGTCATTTCTGAATAGGCATTGTCATGTACTACCACGATATCATTATCACGTGCGAACTGTACAACTTCTTCAAAGAATTTTTCATTAGCAGTAGCTGATGTAGGATTGTTCGGATAGTTGAGGAACATGAGCTTTGCTTTTTCCAGCTTGTCCTTAGGTATTGCATCCAGGTCCGGAAGGAATCCGTTCTCCTGTAACAATGGCATGATATAAGGTTCTCCGCCTGCAAATTGTGTTCCTATCTTATAAACCGGGTAGGCCGGATCCGGACAGAGTGCCACATCACCAGGATTTATAAAAGCCAGTGGAATGTGTGCAACCCCTTCCTTTGAACCTATAAGAGTCAATACTTCTGATGCAGGGTCAAGTTCCAGTCCCTTACTCTCTTTGCACCAATCTGCGGCAGCTTCTCTGAAACTCATCATTCCGGTATAAGAGGGATATGTGTGTGTTTCCGGCTTGCGCACAGCTTCGCACATAGAGTCGATAATATGATCGGGAGTTGGTTTGTCGGGGTCACCGACTCCAAGATCGATAACGTCTACTCCCTTTGCTTTAACTGCTGCTTTTGCTTCATCGATTGTTGCAAATAAGTATGGAGGTAATGAGTTTATCCTGTCAGAATACATTTATTCACCTGTAATTCTAGCATTTTTTGCCTTAAGGCACATATGCAGTTCATCTATTGATTCCCACCTATTTAAGAGCATGGCATAAAGTAAGTTATTTTCGGATTATGCGCTAATTTATGCTGTCATAATCTATTAATATTAAAAATATATATTATATAATTATATTTTCATTAAATGCTCATGTGGTGTGGACTATCATTTCCGAAGAAAAACTCGATGTTTTGAAAAAGAGAAACAGGGAACTCGAATGCATCTACAGTATCTCTGATCTTTTTGATCTGCATGTCCCTTTAAAATCCCTGCTTAAAGGGATCATTCAGAGACTTCCATCAGCTTTTCTTTATCCTGAAGTTGCAGAAGCATGTATCATATTGGACGGCGAAATGTATAGGACAGATGGATTTGAAAAGAACAAACAGACTATTTCAAGTGACATCATAGTTCAGAATGCAAAAAAGGGTTCTCTCCATGTTTCATATCGGGAAGAACGACCGTTCCATGATATCGGACCTTTTTTAGTAGGTGAACAGAGATTACTAAATGTTGTAACCTCCCGTCTTTGTAAAGTGATCGAAAGGAAAAAGGTAGAAGCTGCTCTTCTTGATTCTGAAAAACGTTACAGGTTAATCTTCGATGCGTCTCCGCTTGGAATTTTTGTAGACAGGCAGGGAACCATAACTCACTGTAACAGAAGTTTCCTCAATATTTTCAGTGTTCCAAGAGACAATGTGATAGGTTCGAAGGTATTTGAGTTTGTTAATGATCCTTATCTTGACAGACTTCTTGCAGGTTCAGCACCTGACGTTCGTTCTTTCTATGAAAATGAGTACTCTGCAAGGGTGCCTGGTAAAGAGATACATCTTAAATCCTACTATGTGCCTCTGCGTTCCAGAGAAAACCTCATTGAAGGCGGTATAGGCCTGATAGCTGATATAACAGCAAATAAGAACTCAGAAGAAGAACTTCAAAATCAGAAAGAATTATTGACAAGCACATTTGAGGCATTACAGGATCTTATAGTAGTTGTTGACCGGGAAATGAAGATCGTCACCAGTAATTGGAAGGACGATATGATAACTCCTCCTGACACAGAGGATGAACATCCTCCATTATGCGAGTATATCGGTCATAATCTCATGCCATGTGATCCATGTCCTATAAGAGAAGTCTTTTCGACAGGCAGTATGAAAGAGTTCGAGCATACTGACCCGGTAGATAAAAGAGTAAGAGATTTCCGTATTTTTCCGGTTTATGATACAAAAGGTGATGTGACCATGGCTGTAAGCCATATTCGTGACATCACTGAAAGTAAAGAAACAGAAGCAGCGTTAAAGCGATCTACCAGAGAACTGGAACATGCCTACGAAGAGTTGAAATCCCTGGACCGGCTCAAAGATGAGTTCCTTTCAAACCTGAGACACGAACTGAATACACCTCTGACCTCCATAAAAGGTTTTAGTGAATTGTTATATGAAGAGACTCTGGGTCCTCTTAATGATAATCAGAAAGATGCCATCGAACGCGTGGTTGCAAAATCACGTAAACTGCAGAATCTTATTGATTCATTACTTTTTGTGAGCACAAATCAGAATGGGGATATAAGATATAATTTTGAACAGATCGATATTTACACTCTTCTTAATGATACAGTAAATCTCTACTTTGATACTGTTAAAGACAAAAATCTGAAGATACACATAGATATAGGTTTTGATTCCTGCTATATAGAAGGTGACAGAACATATCTTCCCCAGGTTTTCCATAATCTGCTGGATAATGCAATAAAATTCACATCTTCCGGAGGAAATATAACCCTTTTCGCATCCGTGGAAGAAGAAAACGTCCATATTGTAGTCGGTGACACTGGTATAGGAATTTCACATGATGATATTCAGGGTCTTTTCAGTAAGTTCCATCAGATAGATAGTTCTTCAACCAGAAATTATGGTGGCAATGGTCTTGGTCTTTACATAAGCAAAGTAATAGTAGAGAATCACAATGGTAATATATGGATAGAAAGTGAGGAAGGGATCGGAACAGATGTTCACGTATCCATTCCGGTAAAGCAGAGTCAGTTCTCAGCTTCTTCCAGCTCATCTTCGGTGTCGGCTGAAAATCCCTTGCTCAGGTAATTCTCGTTTTCCGGCAGTTCGAGATAGAATCTATCACTTCTGTCGATCTCTATTGTTCCTGAGGTCAGTGTATAGTCCAGTACATGTCCTCCTCCTGTTCTGTCTTCGGTTATGAAATGCAGGTGGTAACCAGGTACGTTGATGCCTTCAATATATTCTGGCATCCAGTATCCTACGATTGTTCCTTTAGTGTCGTTGAACTCAAAGACGGATTGATCCTCTGTAACCTCAATGAGTCTTGGATAGGGTTTTTCCTGAGCAGCTACACTGCGGGTTTTCATGTATTCAAATTCACCGTTGATCTTAATAGCATACATTATGTTCCGGCTCGGAAGCAATTCCTCGATGTGTGCTGCCACCTGCTGACCTGTCATTTTCTTATCGAGATTTTTCTCTATGTCGTTTTCAAAGAACGTGACCACTGCAAAAGGGGATGTTTCTGAATCATTGATCTCACAGACATTGCCATCTGCTCTAACCTGATAGATTACACCTTCAAGTTCCA
This sequence comes from Methanolobus sp., assembly GCA_021767785.1. Classification (GTDB taxonomy): domain Archaea; phylum Halobacteriota; class Methanosarcinia; order Methanosarcinales; family Methanosarcinaceae; genus Methanolobus. The sequence continues at coordinate 678 of JAASSR010000115.1, read as the reverse complement.
GCATCTCTCCGTTAAGATTATCAAATGTTCCAAGACCAAAGTCTCCTCTTGTCTTTAGTTCACCGCAGTTCATCTCCCCGTCATATACTCCCTCAAGGAGTGCATCTATCACTGAGAACTGATAAATTGTATCTGTTCCCGTGGGAATCGTATCAGAATATTCGTATTTCTCCTCGTCAACATTTATTTGATCGCTGTTCTCAGTCTGCTCATTGATGCAACCTGTTATAATGATCGACAGAAATAACAGCAGAAAGATGAGACTGATTTTTTTGTTTGTCATTTTTTTCCTCACAAAACCTGAGTGTTAATCATATGATAATATATTCATGCTGTTATAAATATTACCTTTAATAAAATTAAATAGTTGTAAAATTGGTCCAGACTATAGAAAATAAATAAAACATCAGTTAACGCTTTTTCAAGTGCAAAATATAAGAAAAGAAAAAAAACTGAGTTATTAAAATATCAATCGTCTCAGGCAGCGGTTTCACTGATAATATTGTCAAGGTTCAGAAGAATGAGCAGTCTTTCATCTATTTTACCTACACCTTTAAGATATTCGGCGTTTATTTTCTGAGTTATTATTTCAGGTGTCTGCTCGATGCTTGATTCTTTGAGGCGTATTACTTCACTGACAGAATCCACAACAAGTCCGATGGTGTTACCGTTTATTTC
>JAASSR010000114.1 GCA_021767785.1 Methanolobus sp. | reverse complement strand
TTATTTTTACATTCAAAGCGTCCAAAGATAGCAAGCAGTTCGTCACCGGAAAGGAGTTCTCCTTTCTCATCAACAGCCATCATTCTGTCGGCATCACCATCATGAGCTATTCCCAGGGAAGCATCGAAATCCTTTACCGCTTTTTTCAGCATCCACAGATTCTTTTCATTGGGCTCCGGATCACGTGCAGGGAAATGTCCGTCAAGCTGGGAATTCAGTGTGATGATCTCGCATCCTTTCTCACGCAAAAGAAAAGGTGTTATTGTTCCACCTGCTCCGCCTCCGCAATCTATAACTACACGGATAGATGCATCGGTGGTGTGGCTGCGGATCATATCTATGTGATCTCTGACAGCATTTTCGTATGTAGTGATGCTGCCAACTTTATTCCAGGGTGCATAGACCAAATCATCTTTCTCGATAGTATTCTCTATTTCTTCCTGCTGGGCAGAATCAAATGCCATACCATCAGGATTCCAGAGCTTGATCCCAATATCAGTTGCAGGATTATGTGATGCGGTGATCATAACACCGCAATCGTAATTCCTTGCTGCATATGCAAGGGTGGGGGTAGTTACAAGACCCACTCTCACAACATCACATCCTGCAGACACCATACCGGAAATTACCGCAAGTTCGATCATCTCACCTGCTACCCTGGGATCCCTGCCTATCACCGCATTATTTTTTGATCTGCCAAGAGCCATTCCAACCTTCAATGCCAGGTCTACGGTAACTTCCACATTTGCAAGTCCCCGGATGCCTGAAGAACCAAATAATTTCATTCAATATCCTCTCGTTAAAAAAAGTCATTCTACGGTTACACTTTTTGCAAGATTTCTCGGTTTGTCTATTGAGCAACCCTTTGCCAGTGCCGTATAATAGGAAAGCAACTGCAATACTACTGATGAAAGTACCGGTGAGAGTAGTTCATGTGAGGAAGGTACCCTGAGAACCACATCCACATATTTTTCTATCTCAGTGTCATCATCGTCCGCAACTGCTATGACAGTAGCATCACGCGCTTTTACTTCTTTTATATTGCTCAGAATTTTCTCATAGGTGTGTCCTTTTGTAGCAATGGCAACAACCGGAGTCTCTTCAGTGATAAGGGCCAAAGGTCCGTGTTTGAGTTCACCTGCTGCGTACCCTTCAGCATGTATGTATGAAATCTCCTTTAATTTCAGAGCACCTTCAAGGGCCACGGGAAAATTAAGGTATCTGCCGATGAAGAAATAATCTCTGCTCTCTGCAAACTGAATTGCACATTCTTTGATGGCTTCCTTCCTGTTAAGGATCTTCTGTATCTGTCCTGGGAGGCGCTTGATACCTACAATAAGGTCTTTAGCTTCGTTGGCACTAATGACTCCGCGGGCTCTTCCAAGATTGATCGCAAGCATATAAAGTGCTATCAGCTGGGCGGTAAAGGTCTTGGTTGCAGCAACCCCTATCTCCGGTCCGGCTCTGGTGTAAAGCACGCTATCGGATTCTCTGGTGATTGTGCTTCCAACTACATTTGTTATGGCAATACTTCTACATCCGTATGAGCTCGAACTTCTTACGGCTGCAAGTGTGTCTGCGGTTTCGCCGGATTGAGTAATTGCAATTGTAAGTTCTTCTCCGCATAGTACCGGATTACTATATCTGAACTCGGATGCGGTTTCTACATCTGTGTGAATTCCGGCAAGCTTTTCAAACAGGTATTTTCCCAGGATGCCTGCATTCCATGAAGTTCCACAGGCAATGATTGTGGCTCTTCTGAGTCTTTTTATCTCCTCGGGTTTGAGATAGAGCTCTTTGAGTGTAACAGTACCTTCCAGCTCGGATAATTTTCCTGCAAAAGTGTCCTGTATAGAGGTAGGTTGCTCATGTATTTCTTTGAGCATGAAATGTTCGTAACCTGCCTTTTCAGCAGCTTCAAGAGTCCATTCTATTGTTTCCGGATCTCTGGATATTGTATGGCCTTCAAGATCATATATTTCAACAGTTTCGGGTTTTACCAGTCCTATTTCATCATCATTGATAAAAATGACCTTTTTTGTATGTTTTAAAAGGGCAGTGACATCGGATGCTGTATAATTGCTTCCGTTTCCGAGTCCTACGACAAGAGGGCTGTCCTTGCGGGCAAAGGCCATTATTCCTGGTTCTTTATCATATAAAGCAGCAATTGCGTAAGAGCCCTTCAGTTCTTTAACAGTTTCGGCAAGACCATCAAGAAGTGAATTATTACTATTGCCATTCATATTGAAATGTAATAGATGCGCAATTACTTCGGTATCGGTATCTGACTGGAATTCATAACCAAGATCAGTGAGTCTTTCTTTTAATTCAAGATAATTCTCAATGATCCCGTTATGCACCACGGAGATACCTGATGATATATGAGGATGAGCGTTCTTTGTTTCAGGTTTTCCATGTGTTGCCCATCTCGTATGGCCTATACCTATGCTGCCCTTTGTATTTTCGGGAATAATATTTTCCAGTTCTTTGATCCTGCCGGCGATCTTGTATGTTTCTAGAGAACCGTTAAATACCGTAACACCTGCAGAATCATATCCTCTGTATTCCAGCATTCTCAGTGAATCTATTAATATGGGCACAGCGTGTCCATCACCAATATATCCAACTATTCCGCACATTGCTTCCACCCTAAATAATTATTGCATTTGTCGGAACTTCTTCGGATATTGTTTTTCCGGAGTTGATGTGACAATTTGATGATACGAGATTTCCAGCACGGACAAGTACGTTACCTCCGACCTCGCTATCATCACCGATAACAGTTCCCAGTTTCCCTGCTACATGTAGCTCGTTTTCTATTCGTATCAACATATCTTCTCCTTCCTCTGCAATGAAATTAGGCCCTGTTGAAACATTACTACCAATAATGGAACTGGATATGTTGCTATGGGTATTGATGCGCACATCGTTCATCAGTATACTATTCTTGATATGTGAGAATGAGGCTATTGAAACATTATTTCCTATACTTGTAGAAGGAAGAATAACAACACCAGGTCCGATATCACAGTTATCACCTATAACCACCGGCCCCACGATATATGAACCAGCTCTTATGGTGGTGTTCTTGCCTATGGACACAGAACCTTTGATTATCGTACCATCCTCGACTTTACCTTTGTTAATATTGTTCTCAAAATCACCGAGTACTATGGTATTTGCTTCCAGCAGATTCCAGGAATATGCCGCATCGATCCATTCAGCGTTTGTAACTGCAGTTGTCAGGTCCATTCCGTTGTTTATCATTAATTGAAGGGTATCCGTAATGGCATATTCGCCTGCTGTGGATATTGAAGTATTTTCTATCATTTCGAATATTTCTTTCCTGAAAAGATATATTCCTGTGTTGATAAGGTGACTGACAAGAGTTTTTGGTTTTTCGATGATCTCAGTTACGTTCTTGCCCTTTGCGACTATGACTCCGTAGCCACTGACATTTTCCTTTTTGCAGGTGAGAAGTGTTGCGTCACCCTCTGCTCCATTGATAAGATCAAAGATCGCCTGAGGCCCTATTATATTGTCACCGTTTACGACAATAAACTTTTCATCATCCTGTCCTATCATTTTACGTGCCTGAAGAATCGCATGTGCGGTCCCTATCTGGGCTTTTTGTTCCACGTATTCTATTTTGACACCAAAGTTGATACCATCTTCAAAATAGTCCATAATACGCTCTTTTTTGTAACCAACTACCAATATGATTTCCTTGATACCGTTTTTAACAAGGGAATTGATAATATGTTCCAGTATTGGCTTATTTGCCACGGGAAGCATTACTTTTGATCTTGTAAGTGTGAGTGGCCGGCATCTTTTACCCTCACCGGCCGCAAGTATGATAGCTTTCATGGCATATAATGCTCTTTAAAACAATTTATAAGTTACCTTCATAAGTATTTTAAGACTCTGTATAACTATGTACTACTTATGTTTTTATAGTTAGCACTGATCAGAAAAGTCAGGAAATTAAAAGAATAAAAAGTGTATGTTTGACATTAAGTCAAACAATAAATGTATTCAGATACTTATCTTGTAATCAACATCTCAGCTGTTTCTGGTTTGTATCTCCAGTCAGCCGGAAGGACCTTTGTTGAATGATAGTATTTGACAAGCCTTCTTATCTTTGACTCGACATTCTGAAGTGAACGTTTGTTATGAACATCATTGGTATGATAATTCATATGTTTTCTAAGTCCTATGGCCTTTACGATAAGATTGTAAAGGTCCTCTGGTACGGCGAAGTCCTCTCCATCATCTTTGAGTATCTGTGTGATCTTCTTACCTGTTGCAAGCTTTACATCCGGTACACCGTATTTATCCCTGAGTACCATTCCTATTTTGCTTGTGCTCATACCCTGTTTTCTGAGCTCGATCACTACATTCGTGATCTCATCCCCGCTCATCGTTGACCATGCAGGTTCTTCAGTGCGAAGTGGTTTTGTAGGTCCGGATATTCCCTTCCTACGGGTGTGCATTTTTGCCATTAGCTTCCTCCTGATAATTGTAATTTTAAATTCAGTTAATTCTTATTCAAGTACCCACTGTTAGCGTTTATATGTAGGTATTAGATATTTGATCCTTACCAGATCGTTGAACATGGGAGACAATCTGATTAATATGTTAATGTGATTGGCGAAGTGCTTCCTATGAAGACTATCATCTAATATATATGTTATGATTGATGGACTCTTAAGCCTCTTTATGTTCTTATTTATCATTCGCATCTCCACATCAAAATTATCGAATGCTTACCATATCATCAACAAGATGTCTGCTCCGCCGGGATTTGCAGTTCTGTATATTTTGGAGAGTTCATCGCTGGCAAGTTTCATTCTGCTGCTGTTATCAGTGGCGTTACACATGAGCTCAATAGTGAGGTTTATATTATCGCTCTGCTGATCTCTGATGTGAGCAGAAATAAGTTCTGTATTTCGCTCTTTTATCAGTTCGTGAGCTGTATCAACAATATCCAGGCTGATGCTCTGCTCTTCCGGCGTCAGTTCTATGTTCAGTCCGTAGAGATCATTTAATGTGTAGTTCATGCATCCCAGCGCACTCTGTATAATCGGGTTACTGTAATTTGAATTATCAGGCCCGTTCATGCAAGCCAGTTGTTCACTGTTCACTGAAATTTCTGTGCCGTTAAGTGAAGAAAGGTAATCATAGGGAAAGGCTATCTCAGTGATAATATTCGCAGATCCTTCTGAAGCTGTCTTTATGCTGGAATTGAACATATCATTCAGTTCTTTATTCGGATCTTCAGAGTTGACAGCATCGTGGATGCTACTATTATTGAAAGGTTTGTATATCTTATTTTCTGTCATAGTGTATGTTATCGGAAGGGATATTCTTGCTTTTTGTCTGATCGCATCAGCAGGAGCTACCTCACCGACTACAATATCACTGTGTATATCATAGTCGGTAACCGGTTCCCAGTGAGCTTCGAACCTGTAATTATATCTCTGTCCCATGGTCCGTTCAAGATATATCTCTATCATCCTTTCGGTCTCAATGCTCTGCATTTTTGTCATGGGGTTGAGAGATTTTTCAGTACCGTTCTTTTCAATCATAAGATCAAGTACCAGTCCTTCGGCCACAAGGTCTGACAGGGTACGATGTCTCTGTTCTTTTGCAAACAGGGTCTTTTCGGCATTCCCAAGAATGGAATCTTCCAAAATATTAACATCAATACCTGCGATTTCAGTGGGTTTCAGTCTGTATTCGAAATTGTCCGTTGTACCGCTCATGATGGTATTTATAATATGTGTATCCATGTCCTGTGTCGAGAGATAGGCTGCCGAATGATACTGTTCATCGGCAGCAATTCCGGGAAACAATATTACCGCAGAGACAGAAACAAGGATAAGGAAGAGGATTGCGTCCATGCTGGATGAGAATGCCTTTTCATCTGCAGATAGGTCAGATATCCTCTCTTTTTCCGAACTTATATTAAATATGCTTTTAACTGTGGAATT
>JAASSR010000113.1 GCA_021767785.1 Methanolobus sp. | reverse complement strand
TTCGTTCCTGCCATACACACTGATATCCACTCCACGATAATCAATATTCTTCAGTATTTCATACTCTTTCTGGCTCAAAGGACCCAGTTGTTCATCGAGTAGGGTATATATTCTGTAAGTTACCTCAAGGGAATCAAGAATTGATGATTCTTCCCTGCATATCCAGTTATTTAGCAGAGTTCTTGCATGATCCAGAAGAGGCTGTATCTTTCCGTTTATATCATACGCAGGTTCATTCCCTGTGGAGACCCAAAGCAATGATTCCATGAACTCTTCAAGATCGCCTTTCGGAACAGATCTTGTCAGAAGCATCTGGTATCTTATTCTTTCCAGGTCAGATCGTACGCCGCGGTAGTGTTCCATTATCCTGTACTCTACCCTGGCATCCTCCAGGATTCCGAGTATTGTTCCTGCAAGTGTTTTGTTGGGAAACAGAGCTATTATGTCAGCGATATCAATTATACCTTCAGGCTGTATTCCAGAGAGATATGTTCTTTTTTTTATGGTAGTGTACCTTCTTTTTATATCTGACATAAGTTCCGCTGCTCTTTCTCGTTCTATCTTATGGGAACTGAACTGCACATGACCTACCTCATGCATTATGCTCAGTTTGTATATCTTGAAGTTATCTTCAAAATCACCGTATTTTTTTATCCTGGGTGCAAGGTAGATTGTCCTGCCTGAGATCACAGGATTTATTGATCCGGATTCTTCTTCCATCTGCAACATCCTGCGGGAAAGAACATTAAAATTGACACCTGAAAGTCCCAGTGCATAATACCTGAGGACATTGATGATCTCGTTGAGTGCAGCAGACCCCTTTAGTTCTTCAATGAATTCCTTTGAGATATCAGAACCCAGGGAAAAATACGGTCTTCCAAGGGATGGATCCTCTTCAAAGACCGTTATACCTTTCAGGGCCCACTCTTCCAGTTCGTTTATATCCAGGTTCTTTAAGAGAGATGCAGAATGAGAAAAATAATCAAGTGCCAGGTCCTTTTTCTGATCAAATATCTTTATTCCGATCCCTGCCCATATCCTGATCTCTTCAGCACCTGTGTTCTCTGCTGCATCAGGAAGATTTTCAAAGAAAGCTCCTGCAAGCATCCAGTCTTTATCAAGTAGCATACGGACAGCTTTGAGAACTTCTTCATGGTATGGAGGACTGCTTTTTTTCAGAAGACCGAGTAAATTCTTGTGATAGTTTTTTCCGGAGAATCTGGATCTTATAAGTTCGATAAGTTCCTCTTCTGTTGAAACTGGCTGTTCGGTATTATCATTTGGCAAGTGTCTTTTCACTCCACAAGAACATTGGTCCATCTTATTTGTACCTATGAAATTTGTTATAGCCCATTAATATTAAGCTTGCAGGTTATTTCATAATTGAGACTATCTATCTTACAGGATAATACAGAGATACTATCGTAATACTGTTTTGATATTGCCCGCTTGCAGCCATCTCAAGTCCGTACGGACCATTATATTCATGTATTATGCATGTCATGTTGACGCATACCTTAATACATAGATCCATATCCATAACACTGCCCTCCGGAGTTTGTACTTTAGCTTATGGCTACCGAAAGCAGATTGAGATTTACAAAAGTTTGAACTCTTAAGGATGTAACTATATCTGAGGGTATTTTCGGAGATGTTCCCATGAGATACTGGCAGCCAAAATTTGAAACCATGAAAAAGGAAGAACTTGCCGAACTACAACTAAAACGTTTAAAAAAGACGGCTGCGGCTGTCTATTCAAATGTTCCTTTCTACAGGGAGAAGTTCAGACAGCTTGATATAAGACCTGATGATATCAGCTCTTTAAATGATATCAGCAGGTTACCTACAACAAGGAAGACAGACCTGAGAGATAATTATCCCTTCGAACTTTTTGCAGTTCCCAGAAAAGATATTGTAAGGATCCATGCGTCTTCTGGTACCAGTGGCAAACCAACTGTTGTGGGATACACAAAGAATGACATAGAAAACTGGTCAGATCTTATGGCAAGGAACCTTACAATGGTTGGTCTTGATAATACTGATGTTTTTCAGAATGCTGTAAATTACGGGCTTTTTACAGGCGGACTTGGTTTCCACTATGGTGTGGAAAGAATGGGTGCAATGACCGTGCCGAGTGGTACGGGGAACACATGCAGACAACTTGAGATGATGATGGATTTCGGTGTCACTGCAATTCATTGTACTCCTTCTTATGCTCTTTATCTGGCAGAGACAGCACATGAGATGAATATTGTGGATAAACTTTCTTTGAGAGTAGGCTGTTTTGGTGCTGAACCATGGTCCTCGAACACCAGAAAGCAACTTGAGAATGCTCTTGATATCAAGGCATATGATTCCTATGGTCTATCAGAACTTATGGGGCCCGGTGTGGCTTTTGAATGCGAGGAACAGGATGGTCTGCATATCTGGAGTGATCATTTCTATGTGGAAGTACTTGATGAGAACGGTGAACAGGTTGCTGAAGGAGAGAAAGGGGAGCTAGTACTTACATCACTCACGAAAGAAGCTTTGCCGATCATCAGATACAGGACTGGTGACATTACCCGACTTCTTGAAAGCGAATGCTCATGTGGCCGCACAACACCACGCATATCCAGACTTCTGGGCAGGGCTGATGACATGCTCATTGTCAGGGGTATAAACGTTTTCCCGTCACAGATCGAAGACGTCATTGTGGATATACCGGAGGTAACAGAGCACTTCCAGGTGATCCTTGACAGGAATGTCAAGATGCTTGATGAGATCACGGTAAAGGTGGAACTTGAAGAGGATGCATTCACAGGTGAGTTAAAAGATCTTGCTGCGGTGCGAAGGCATGTTGAAAATGAGCTCAAGAGTGTGCTTAATATCAGGACTAATGTGGAGCTGGCAGAAAAAGGTTCAATTCCGCGTACAGCCGGAAAAGCTCAGAAGGTCATCGACAGAAGGAATGCTCTTTAAATCTGATTGATCTGACCGACCGGTCAGATTTTTAATTCCTGATGATATTTGATCAGATTCATTTCTTTTTTTGCTTTATGTTATCTATTTTTCAGGAATTGCAAGTTTGTTCTTTTTCCTGTAGGCCATTCCGTTGAATATGGCAACAATGTCTCCTTTGTCATCAGTGACATTTACAACATACGTTCCGATCTTAGGATTTATTGATGTCTCTTTTGCTTCTGCATACAGGGTTCCTTCGCTGACAGCCTTTACATAGGATATATCTACATTAATGGCAACAGCCACAGTTCCATGAGCATTGGATGCGGCTGCAAAGGCCATGTCTGCAAGGGTGAATATAGCTCCTCCATGAACAGTACCGAGAACGTTAAGATGCCTCTTTTCTATTTTCATCTCTGCTTTTGCATATCCCGGTGATATACTACTGAACATCATGCCGGATTTCGATCCAAAACTTTCCTGTGAAAAATATCTGTATATATCATCCGGATAAATCTTATTTTCTGTATTTTCCATAGTTTTCCTCATTTATGATTTTTCAATCTCCTCTGTCTTTATTCTACTTATCAGTTGTCAGGCTGTTCATTAAGATTGTTCGTAAAATCCCAAACCAAACGATTAATCATGATAATTCGTGGTTAGCTTTATATATGATAAAATCTATGTTTATCATGATAATACATGATGGAATACTACATTGACCGCAATTCGTACAGTTTTGGAACCCTTTTAGTCTCTCTTATGATCGCCCTGCTTACTTACTATTCATTCCTTAACTACCACGGAGTAGTTTGATTTTTCAATCTTTACCACACAGTAGAGGAAAAGGTCTATTTTCAGGACCCTTTCAGAAAAAAAGCAAATGGATAGCTGCCATCCATTTGCTATCTTTTCTGTGATGATTTTTATTCTTTTCTATAAATGTTCTATTTTCTGGCAGGAACGTCATTTTATTCATTACTTTTTTTTGTTTGCAAAATCGTGATGATTATAGAACAATAAGAACAGAATAGTTGAGTTGCTAATTTGCACTTTTTCAGTTTTAATTTTGAATATAAATATTAATATTTGCATAATGTCCAGATTTGAGTTTAATATTTGGTACAAAATTTATATATAATTGGTTATATTAACTATTTAATTAAACTAATTAATCAGATATGAAACTCTATAATATAATGAGGGACTAAGTTATGCGATATATTACAATGCCTGTTATGGTCATGATCATGTGCATGATATTGGCAACTATGATGCCAGCTATGGCATCTGTGCCTTCTTATTCTAATTTAGATGCTCCGGATGTTGAAGAACAAACAGTTACTATTATAGATAATGATATAGCCATATCAAATCCGGATGGAACTGGTTTTGGAAACGGGTATATTGAATTTGATCTTTCAAATTCAACTTCCTATGACGATATGAACATACAGAGTTCAGGTTCTCCTAATACAGAAGGTGCTATTTCCGTAACCGGATCCAATGTTTATTTGGGCACAGGCAGTGACACTATACAAATAGGCACGATCAATTCCACTTATGATGGCCAGGATGGACAAAAACTCAGGATCGATCTTGTAAATGACAGTTATGAGGAAGGCAGTTTACCTGATAACAATGATTTTGAGACCGGCGATGCCACCGGATGGACGCTGAATACCAGTGTTTCCAGTGTTCCTGATACACCTGAATTGAGAGCTGTAATGTATGAAACACTTGACAGCAATCCTGATGAAGGTGGAGGTTATGACCTTGATAATGAGCTTGATATAGGAGGAGATGCTAATAACAATCCGGACTCTGTGAATCAGCAGACAAGTATTGTTAGTGGTCCTGATGCATATCAGGGAGATTATTCGCTTAGTCTCAGCAACAGTGGTAATTCCCAACCGTATGGATATATCTGGGGTCCTTCTGTAACGAGTTCAAGTTTTTCAGCCGATGCCGGAGATAGAATACTCTTTGACTGGATGGCTCAGAAGACCAGTGATTATTATGTTGCATATGCTTTGCTAATCGATAATGCTAATAGTAATACTGAAGTGCTTTTTGCGGATCAGGGTAGTTCCAGTAGCTGGCAAACCAAGGAAGTCGTGATTACTCAAAATAGTAATGATCTACAATTCAAATTCATACTGGGTAGTTATGATAATTCCGGTGGAGAGGCTGTCGGGGCTACTATGCGTATTGATAATATCCGCACAATGGTTGTTACGGATACTGCAGTTTCCTCTCTTGCTCAGTCAATTACTCACAATTATACAAATGATAGTCCTTCAGGAACAGTGGTGACTGGAAGAACACTTACCATCAGCACAGAAGATTCTGATTCTGAGACGTCCTCTACCACAACAACACTTTCGGTTTATGGAGAAGGTCCTTCATTTAATTCAGGTACTTCATTTACACTTTCTGAGAATGAAACAAACCAGACAACTGTATTCTATGATGCAGAGGCTGATAATGGAGATGGAGGAACTGACGATCAGGATATAACTTATTCCATTGTAGGCGGTGATGGTCAGAATCTCTTTGACATAGATGCAGATGATGGTGAACTTCGGCTAAACGCTCAGGGTGTGAGCACTCTGGACTATGAGACTTCCACAAGTTATTCAGTGCAGATACAGGCAGATGACGGGCAGGCGATCAATGGCACAGATACACAGACTATCACAGTTAACATTACGGATGTCAATTCTACTCTGTCTCTGGGAGGCACAGAGAACATAACATCTGATTGGGGAAGAAACTTTAGTTTGAATCATTCCATAACTGCTGCATCTGATGCTGCCAGTGGTGTTAATATGGGTTATAATTTGTCATGGATAACAGACGGAACTCCCGGGGTAGTGGATGCAGATACTACTGAATGGAATAACCAGACACTTGTAAATTCAACACCTCAAATAGTAACAGTTCTTCTGAATGGAACTTCCACTGACCCTTCTGCAATCAATGATTCTGAATCTTTTGTTTTGAATGTCACCAGGCGAGACATTGTTATTACCTCTGATCCGGAAAAATCATATTCAGTAGATCCGGGAACCCTC
>JAASSR010000112.1 GCA_021767785.1 Methanolobus sp. | reverse complement strand
CTCGTTGGCGATAATCTCATCTTTCTTTCCTATCAGATTAGAACGTCCCTTTTGAACGTTATCAGAGTCAATAGAAGGTATAAATGCATTTTCTATAAGATCGGAGAACGCAAAAGGATGAAGTATCACTTCCGCTCTGTGAGGCTCAACAGATATTGCGCCCTGTGACCTTTTTGCAAGTCCTGCCGCATTCCGGCCAATGTTACTGAAATCAATATCATTATTGCGAGATATTGCAAAATCATATGCTGTGGATGTTTCTCCTGAACTTGTGATAACGTCCACAAAACCGGAAACTCCGGTACCTTCTTCTGTAATTTCAATTCCGTTGGTGTTAAGTATAAGTCTTTTTCCATAGCTGCGGCCGAAGCTACCGGAAGTAACTGTGATTCCTGGTTTGGTCTTTGCACCATCTATCAATTCCATTGTATAGGCGATACAGTCATCAAGTTCCATGTTCTTTATATCCGGGTCAAGTATCCCTGAAACAGATGGGTATTCCTGTTCTGAAGGGAGTGATCTCCAGTCAGGATCGCTGTCCTGTGCCTTTGCAGAACTCACTGCACTTTTTGCTGCCTCTTCAATCCGGCTGATTATGTTCGTGCTAGCAAATCCCACTGCACCGTTAATGACAGCACGTATGCCTATTCCGTTGCTTATATTTTCCTTTGCTCCCTCTATAAGATCTTTCTGTATGTTTACCGAAGTCTTCTGGCTTTCCATAATATAGACTTCAGCTTCTTTAGCACCGTAATCTCTTGCTGCTTTCAGGGCCTTCTCCGCAATATCGTACATTTCATACACCCCCGACCATTGCTTCAGATATCATAAGATGCGGTGATCCGTCGGTTACAGGGACAAGCTGTCCGCCTTTTCCACATCTTCCTGAATTCATTTTAAGGTCGTCTCCAACCATTTTGATGTTATTCAGTATTTCAAGTATCTTTCCTGAAAGTGAAACATCCCTGAGCAGTGTTGTGAGTTTACCGTCTTCAATGAGATATCCTTTTTCGGCATTGAACTGAAAAACCCCTTCGCCGGTATTGACCTGTCCACCTCTTGAACCAATGAGATACATACCATCACCGATCTCCTCAAGCATTTCTTCGAACTTTGAATCGCCGTTGTCGATGTAGGTGTTGCTCATTCTTACAATGGGTTTTGAATGACCCTGCGCACGACAATGCCCCGGTGTTCCTCCCAGTTTAGCGGCGGTCTGTCGGGAATGAAGATATGATTCAAGTTTTCCGTCCTTTATGATGGTTGTTTCTTCTGTCTGGGAACCTTCGTCGTCAAAGGGGAAGTAACCATACTCGTGTAGTGTGGGATCATCAATAATTGTGACCCGAGGCGATGCGATGTTCTCTCCAATTCTGTTCTCAAGTACAGAACTTCCTTCCAGCACGAGGTCTGCTTCAGATGCATGTCCAACAGCTTCGTGGGCAAAGACACCTGCAAGTTCCGGGTCAAGTATCACAGGCATGTTACCTCCTCTGGCAGGTTTTGCATCAAGAAGTTGCAGGGCACTTTTTGCAGCCTCTTCTGCAAGTTCAGCAGCATTATATCGGTCAAATATCTCATAGCCTGTAACGCCAAAACGGCTCTCTCTTCCTGCCTGATAGATACCGTTCCTTGAGGCAACGGCATTGATAGCAAAGCCGGATCTGGTTACATCATATTTGCCTTCTATTCCTGTTGAGTCCGTGTACATTATCTTATAGGATGATTCACTATAGATGGCACTTGTACTGCTGATCCCATCCATATTTGCGTTTTTACCGATCTCTTTCAGATTCCTGACTTTTTCTTCAAGGGAGATATCAAGTGGATTTTTTTTCACTTTAGGTGGATTAGTTACAACAGGATTTGCTATTTCTTTCATTTCCACCTTTTCCTTAGGTGATTTCTCATTCATGCTCAGGGCAAGTTCCGAGGCCGAACGAATAGCCTTTTCAATATCGAAGTCCCCGTCAGCAGATGTGAAGCCCCAGGAACCTCCTTTTAAGGCACGTACAGCAGCACCTTTTGTAAAATTGACAGATATCTGTTCTATCTTTCCGTTATCAAGTACAATAGACGTGGTGGTTCCCTCTATGATCCTCGTATCAAAAAAGTCTACACTCTGCATTTTTAGCTCCTTCCTGTTTAACTGAAATAAAAGTTTAAATAAATAAGTAAAAGGTCCCTGTTCAGGCAGGGACTACTTCCGGCATATCAGCACTGGTTTTAAGATTCGTAAGGTTCCTGAGCTTCTCAACGATCTTATTTTTATCAGAACCAACCAGACTATGTTCGATAACTTCTATGATATTGGTTACCGGAACGATTTCTATTTTATCCTTGTAAGCATCTTCTATAAGTACATCAGCCTCATTTGATTTTGGAATGATGACCTTTTTGATGCCTGCTCTGGCTGCAGCTTCTATCTTATAGGTTGCACCTCCTATAGGAAGTACGTCACCTCTTACGGACAGGGATCCTGTCATAGCTACAGACTGATCTATTGGAATATTCTCCAGGGCAGATATTACAGCAGTTGCTATGGATATAGATGCACTGTCTCCTTCCACACCTTCATATGTCCCAATGAACTGAATGTGGATATCACGGTTGATTATATCCTTGCCGGTAACATTTTTGATAACTGCGGACACGTTCTGCACAGCTTCCTTGGCAATGTCTTTAAGCATACCAGTTGCAATTACCCGACCTTCAGCATTTGAAAGTGCAGGCGTAACTCCTGCCATGATAGGAAGTACGATACCCGAATCTCCTCCCATTACCGCAAGACCATTGACCCTTCCAACAGCATTGCCTGTTTTCTTAAAGAGCTGGTAATCATTCTTACGTTCAAGGTAGTTGTCAGCAAGCTGCTGTTCAATGGACCTTGCCATCTTCTTTGCTGCAAGTACATGTTTCGCAGTAGCGAACGGTGCATCTTCAGAATGTGCGATGTCACCTGCAACTCTGATAAGTCCTCCAAGGTCACGAAGTTTAAGCGTAAGATGACCTTTTCTTCCTGCTCTTCTCTGGGCTTCGCGTATAACTTCATCCACGGCACTCTTGTCAAATGGTGGTATATGGCCGTCTCTCATAACTTCCTGTGCCACGAATCTGACAAGGTTCTTACGGTTTTCAGGTGTGTCCTCCATGGACTCTCTCATGAAAAGTTCGTATCCATAACCCTTAATACGTGATCTGAGTGCAGGATGCATCTTTTCCATGGCATCAATATTACCTGCAGCAACCATGATAAAGTCACAAGGAACAGGTTCGGTCTTTACGAGTGCACCTGAGCTCCTTTCAGATTGTCCTGTGATCGGGAATTCCTTCTCCTGAAGGGCTGTCAGCAGACTTTGCTGGGATTCCAGACTAAGTGTATTGATCTCATCTATGAAGAGTACACCTTTGTGTGATTTGTGAATGTCACCGCTCTCAACTCTGTCATGAGCCGGTGTTTCAAGACCTCCTGACTGGAACGGATCATGCCTGACGTCACCAAGAAGGGCACCTGCATGAGTACCTGTAGCGTCAAGAAATGGTGCATGTTCTTTCTGGTAGTTGGACACGATAAGTTTCGGGATCATCATTTCTTCTTTAGGCATGAACTGGCGTGTGAGAAGCAGGATCATGATGGCTGCTATGATACCCCATAGAAGCTGGCCTACATAGAATGAATAGATTATGATACCAAATACGAGTATCATCATCAGCATATTGCGGGATTGGGCCTTTTTCTGGGCTTCCATCTTATGAGCCATGACGATCTCCCTTCCTTTGCCGGCGGGAACCGAACGTATTTTAGGATTATTGTTATCTTCCTGATTTGGGTATGACATTATATCCTGCAGTTCTTCTTTTGGAAGAAGTTCGGCCATTGCCTTTGCAAGTAAGGACTTACCCGTACCAGGGCTGCCTATCATCATGACATGCCTTCTCTGGCTTGCTGCTTTTTTGACCACCTCCACTGCATGTTCCTGACCTATGATCTGGTCAATTAAGAGTTCTGGAACATCTATGGAGTCTGTGGTTTCGAAATTGTCCCCGTATAGTTCAATTTCTTCACTAGAATCAGTAATCTCTTTTTCCATAGTCTTCTCGCAAGTTTTGTGGTTTGTTCACAGTTGTGCGTACAAAATATATACTTGACGGTTTTTATAGCTATGTACGTCAAATTTATTATATTTCTTTTGTGAGTAAAGTTAATATGATTATAGTGCCATCAGCATATAAGAAATTATGCCTTCATTTGCCCTGGGTCTGATATTATGAAACTGTCTTTCTTTCTTATAGTTGCACTTATTTTCTCTCTTATCTCATTCTCAGCCGGCCATGACATTATTTCTGACGGTGAAGAATATATTCAGTTCAATCAGGTTTCCATGAGGTTCCAGGGAACAGATGCTGTTGTTTCAATGTCGTATAGCCTGGATATGTTTTCGAGTATGTATGTTTTTTTGCTGGGAACCCATAATCTGGAATCATCCATTGAATCCTTTTTCTTTGATTTCGGGAATGTGGAGGTCCTTGAGATAGGTAAAGATCATGCGGTCATCTTTATTGATAATGTATCCCGGGAGAATGATGGATTCTATCTTCATGATTCCCATGAACTTGGAGGAGTGGTGAATGATTTCATCATGATATATCCTGACGGTTCCACTAGAAGTATTACGGATGCCAGTTCAACACCCGATACTTTCTATAGTGAATAAAAGTTCATCGTCAAAATGTATGGTTTAATATGGTAAATGGTGGCTTTGCACCGGTTTACCCAAAAGGTTTATTATCTATTATGCATTATGTGGGGTGCTGATAAGCGCCAAGGCATGCGATAATAGCATACAGGACGCCTTTAAAAGGCAGGTGTTTTCAGATATTCGCAACAGTATATGGGCTCGTGGTCTAGCTGGTTATGACGTCGCCTTGACATGGCGGAGGTCCGGAGTTCGACTCTCCGCGGGCCCACCAAAAACTCTGCTAACAGTTAAGTTTAAATCTAAAAGCAACATTTAGGTGCTTCGGGTCACTATGCCCAGATAGCTCAGTTGGGAGAGCGCTGCCCTGAAGAGGCAGTTGTCCCCGGTTCAAGTCCGGGTCTGGGCACCTAAGCAAAGCACATCAGTAGTGTAGTGGTTATCACCGGGCGTTGCCAACGCTCGAACCCGGGTTCGAATCCCGGCTGATGTACTGTCTTTTTTTTATACACTCTTTGTAAAGTAGTTTATTTTTTATTTATTCAATTTTCTTATTTTTGTGGCATTTAAAAATAAATCCGATTTATGTTCACGGCGTTATCAGCTAATTATTAATATATAATAGATACATTATACAATTAAAAGCTAATATTATTTGTTGAATATTACCGCAACTGTGTAATTGTTAGGTAAATATTTAGGTGTTTACAACAAATATGGACTTAATAATCGGTGTTCAATGTTGTTCATCATGTCTGATGTTAATCTTTTAAAGTTCAAGCAACAACTTCAAAATCTCAAATTGTGCTGATCTGTCCAGGTAACAATCAAAAAGGTGGAATATTATGGTCTTCAATGAGAGAAAGCGGATAAAACATGTTCCTGACTCTATTAAAACACATAGTTCATTGTTCTATAACGATCATGTTGTTATGCTGTTGGTACACCCTGAGAGTCTGGATATCATTGATGCAAACAATTCCGCATGCAACTTTTATGGTTGGTCATACGAAGAACTGACAGAAAAAAAAATGTTCAATTTGAGTACATTATCCGTTGAAAAGATAAGGAATGAACTTGAAAAAGCCAGGAAAGGAATTAAAAACCCCTTTTATTCCAGACATCATCAGTCCAATGGGAAGATTTATGATGTGGAAGTCTCTGTTATTCCTACTGCAACTGATGATAATAATGCTACATATCTTTTATATCTTATCATTCACGACATATCCAGAGCAAAAAAGATCGAAGAAGAAATGCGAATCGGTGAGGTAAGATTAAAGAGCATCATAGATATACTGCAATCGAACCATAGTTCTATTCAGGATTTCCTGGATTTTTCGCTTAAT
>JAASSR010000034.1 GCA_021767785.1 Methanolobus sp. | reverse complement strand
GGTTTTTCCACACCCTTCGGCTTTATATTCGAATTTTGTTATGAATGGAATCCACGATGCGTCAGCTATATGTTGAGCTAGACAGTGGTTTTTGAGCATCCCGGATACATTTTGTTGACGTGCCTTGTTCCTGTTACTGGAACCTTTCTGTTTTCGAGAAAGGCGTTTTTGAAAGACGCGTAAACGTTTCAAGGAATTTTTAAGATATAGAGGGTTGTCAAACTTTTCACCGTTTGATACAATAGCAAGATCCTTGATACCAACATCTATTCCTGCAGTATTGGTGTCCGAAAATTCTGATTTTTCCGGGATTTCCCGACCATTATCCACAAAAATACTTATATAGTATTTTCCAGTAGATGTACGTGATACCGTAGCTGTTTTTAGGTCTCCATCTCCTAAAGGACGATGTAAAATCGTCTTAACATTGCCTATTTTCGGAAGGTATATCATGTTATTCTCAAAGTCGATCTTGTAATTCTGAGGAACATTGTATGCCTGTACTGGATTGTTTCGAGATTTAAACTTGGGAAATCCCTTTTTCTCTCTGAAAAATCGTGTGAAAGCATTATCGAGATTAAGAGTAGCACCCTGTAATGACTGAGAATTAACGTCCTTGAGCCAATCGTGTTCTCCATCTCTTTTTAACATTGTTATTCCTTTGTTCAGGTCAAACCTTGAGATAGATGTACCATCCTGTTCATAGGTCTTGATTTTTTGTTCTAAGCCCCAATTATAGATGAATATACATGCTCCGAAATGTTGAAAGAACATCTCTTCCTGCTCTTTTGTAGGATACATTCGATATTTGTAGGCTTTTAACATGCAAACATATGTTAGAGTTAACGGTATTTATAGTTTAAATTAACAAGGCAATATTGTGGATTACGAAAGGAAAAATCCATTTGAAATATTATTGGGTGAACGCACATTATGAAGTGATGGATATTTTTGTAGTACCATTGGAAATATTAGCAAAGAAACCGTAATAGAGTATAGACGGAATCAGGGATAATAGACGCTTACATCCACTATGTAAAGACATAGGGGTTTTATGCTCCATTTATAAAATAAGGTTTGATATATATATGTTGGATTCAATTTCTACATCAGTAACTATAGTAGTTTATATTACTTAAAAATAGATCACCAGCAGGAGATAGATATGAAAAAAGTTGCAGTTATCGGAGCAGGTAATGTCGGTGCCAGCACGGTTCAGAGGCTTGCAGAACTAAATATCGCCGATGTGGTAATGCTTGATATCGTAGAAGGGCTTCCGCAGGGTAAAGCACTTGACATATTCCAGGCTGCTCCTCTTATGGGTTATGACGTTGACGTAACGGGAACTAACGATTACGCCGACATCAATGATTCGGATGTTGTTGTGATTACCGCAGGTATCGCACGCAAACCCGGCATGAGCAGGGATGATCTGCTGGCCACGAACATCAAGATAACGCAACAGGTTTGTGCAAATATAGAAAAATATGCACCTGAAGCTATTATCATAACGGTTACAAATCCGCTTGATATCATAACCTATGCTGCCCTGCGCTGCACACAGTTTGACAGGAATAAAGTATTCGGCATGAGCGGACTGCTTGATTCGAGCCGCTTCGCTTCATTCATTGCAAAAGAGATGAAATGTTCTGTCAGAGATGTAAGCGCAATGGTCCTTGGAGGACACGGGGATTCAATGGTCCCTCTTCCTGAATATTCCACCGTCTCTGGAATACCCCTGGGCAAACTCATGGATGATTTCACCATCGAAAAAGTGGTTAACAGAACAATTAATGCAGGTGCTGAGATCGTGGAACACCTGAAGGATGGAAGTGCCTTCTATGCGCCATCGGCTGCCATTACAAGTATGGTCGAGGCGATACTCAATGATACTAAAAGAATAGTTCCTGCCTCTGCTTTCCTCAACGGCGAGTACGGACAACATGATATATGCCTCGGAGTACCGGTCAAACTTGGAAAGGAGGGTGTTGAAGAGATTATCGAACTCGAACTCAGTAACGAGGAGATTCAGGCTCTCCAAAGATCTGCTAAAGCGGTCAAAGAAGGTATTGAAAAGATACGCTCCTGAAACTGACACCAAAAGAGCTGACATACGAAAATACCGACTTACATACAAATATTGATATATAAGTAAAATAAAAGAGGGTTGGGATATCATGCGTGCAGACATAACTTCACTTTTCGGATTGAACATTTATACCGAGACAGGTACATATGTAGGTAAAGTCGCTGACCTTGTGTTAGATGTAGATGAAAGAGTAGTCAGAGGACTGGCAGTTTCCGATATCAACAGGGATATTTTTGATGTTACTTCAAAAGGAGTGATAATTCCCTACAGATGGGTTGTCACCTCAGGAGATATCGTCCTTATAAGAAATGTAGTAAATAAGTTCAAAAAGCCTAAAAAAGAAGCACCAGAAGACTGAGCCATGAAGCGACGAGAGATCTTTTCAGATCTGCGTTGTGTTCCGCCTGTGATCCTGCGCATTGATGGCAGGAATTTCAAAAATGTGCTTTCACGCATGGGATTTGAAAAGCCTTATGATGAAAGGCTCACATCCGCTATTGTCTATTCTATCGAATCTTTTTTTAAAAAGAGCGGATTAAGTCCTGTTTTTGCATATACATTTTCAGACGAGATAAGTTTTCTTTTCAGAGATAATGCCTTTGAAGGTCGTGTTGAAAAATTAGATTCCGTAGTTCCATCCTACATCAGCAGTGCTTTTACACTTGCTCTTAATCCCGATGAACCTGTATCCTTTGATTCGAGGGTCATTCCCATGCATGAGGAAGATATCAGGGAATATCTTATATGGAGACAGAAGGAAGCATGGCGCAACTGTATTAATTCCTACTCATATTACACACTATTATCTGAAGGTATGGAAGAAAAAGAAGCAGCCAGGTATCTTAAAAACAAGAGATCATCGGATATGCATGAACTCCTTTTCAAAAGTGGTATCAATATAGCTAAAGTTCCGGCCTGGCAGAGACGCGGAATAATGATACTTAAAAAACAGGTAGATATCAAAGGTTATAATCCCCATCTTAATGTAAAAACCACAAGTACCAGGACAAAGATATTTGCCGAACGCGAGATCCCTCTGTTCAGTTCCGAAGAAGGAGAGACTTTTCTTAAAAATGTTCTTGCCCCGAAGCAGAATGGATAAGATAAGAAAAGCATTTAAAGAGAGATGTGTTTATACAAACCACGATTTATAAGGTGAACCTATGGATAAACTTGAGCTTATAAAAAGAAATGTGCAGGAAATAGTTACAGAGGACGAACTGAAAGAACTTCTCGAAAAAAAAGAACATCCTACGGCCTATGTAGGATATGAGCCAAGCGGCAAGATCCATATGGGACACGTCCTCACCGTCAATAAGCTCCTTGATCTCCAGGAAGCCGGTTTTAAGATCACCGTTCTGCTTGCAGATCTGCATGCATATCTCAATAAGAAAGGTACACTTGAAGAAGTACGTGAGGTTGCCGATTACAACAAAAGATGCTTCATTGCACTGGGACTCGATGAAGAGAAAACCAATTTCGTATACGGTTCCGATTATCAACTCGGAGAGGAATACATACTCAACGTGCTTAAGCTGACACGTAACACAACCCTTAACAGGGCAACAAGAAGTATGGATGAAGTGGGAAGAAAGATGGAAGATCCATCGGTATCCCAGATGGTCTATCCTATCATGCAGGCAATTGATATCGCCATGCTTGGCGTTGATATAGCTGTCGGAGGAATAGATCAGAGAAAGATACACATGCTAGGAAGAGAAGGACTGCCTTCACTGGGATTCAAGGCACCGTTGTGCATACATACACCGATACTTCTGGGACTTGACGGCGAGAAGATGTCATCATCAAATAACAATTTCATATCCATCGATGACAGTGAAGCTGATATCAAGAAAAAATTGAAAAAAGCATTTTGTCCTGCAGGAGAAGTAAATGACAATCCGGTATTGGAGCTGTTCAAATACCACATATGTCCAAGATATGAGGAGATCGTCTTCGAAAGACCTGAAAAATTCGGCGGTAATCTTGTATGCAGAGGATATGAAGATATCGAGAAAGTGTTTGCTTCAGGAGAACTCCATCCCATGGACCTGAAGAATGGTGCTTCCAAATACATGAACAGGATAATTGAGATTGTCAGAAACGTTATTTGAAATACAGCTCTCCCCTGAGTGACAATTTATATATTATGTCTGCAAGAATATAACACTAAAAACAACATGGGGATTAGGATGAAATATACATTTCAGGATTCTACAGAATTACCTTTACAAAGAGATTTTATCCAGGACCTTAATAATTTCATAGATCTGGCAAAAAAGGTCCTTCCACTTGAGAATACGGCTATCGAGCTTAGCGAGGAAGAGAACGAAGAAATATCCTCCCTTGAAACAAGGATTGCTGATATGAAGAGTTTCAGTAAGGATGTTCAGGAATATGTGGACGAACGTTCAAAAGGAGCGGAGAACAAAGAAATACTTGAATGTCGTAATGCCGTGATTGACGCATGCTCTGAAAGTGCAGACAGGGGACTCAAAGAGTTGAACCTGAAGCTTGAACAGATCAAACGTCAATCCGAAAGTGGTATCTACAAACTGGAAATGGACCTTCTGAATAATCTGAATCCTCTTTTTGAATCAGGAATATACGGAGCGAACAAGGCGTATTATGTTTCCATGAAAGATGAAGGTTTAAAAGGAGTACTCAAAGCATCTTTTTCCGGCATGGAATATACCTGTGATCTGACATACGCACATGACATACTTACCATCAGGCAGGTTCACGGAGAATTATTCCTTCCCACATGGACAAAATCCGGAATATTTTCCAAAGAGAACAAGGTTAAAATGATAGATGTATCTGAGTATACTATCACTTCCATGAACTATGATGGAAAGGAACATACAGAAGTGAGCTTTGAAAATAAAAAGAAAGAACAGAGATTCAAGATAGTGTACGATAATGAAACCTACCAGATATACCACAGGGATCTTGAGATCACCGCAGATGAAAAACTCCTTAAATCTGTAAAAATGGACGATGTAGAAGAACTTGTGAAAGATATTAAAAAGTACATGGAATTGTTCATAAAAGAGCAGAAACTGACACAAATATTACTTGACGGTAAAGATGCCTTACGCAACAATGAAGTGTTCGACTGCCTGAAGCTCATTGCAGAACAATACGGAGATATTGTCAGAGAATCACTTGAAAAAGGTTATGTCAAGAACGAGATCACCATCAAGATCGAAGCATCCGACGGGACACGTACTGAAAAATATATCACCAAGGAAGAAGCATTCGACCAGCTTTCAGAACTTGGAAGTGAAGGGCTGGAACTGGCAAGCATACTTGGTGTTGACTGATGCAGTAAAAGCTGCATTCTTTTTTTATCAAAGAAAGATCACAACAAAGAATTTTGAATGTCTGCACCTTTTACGATGCGGAAAAAGAAACAATTATGTCCATAGCACAATTAAATCAGCCTTTATTCTGCATGACATCGTGATATATTTCTTTGCCTGCAAAATTACCCATCATGTAGAAATTACGAACCTCAGGACCAAGACCGTCTATGATATGGTTGATGGAATCAAAGCTCTTTGATAGTTTCTCTGCCTGTCCCTCAGTAACAGAAGCACCTTTTTCGGCATCAAAATAGTCCTTAAGGATACCATCAATAACTCCTTTAAAGTGCCATTCCTGTACTGCAGAAGGAGTTATGGCAATAGATGTCTTGTAAAGTTTCAATATCTCACCGTGTTTGCCAAGACCTATCAATGCTATTAGCTTACCTGAGAGAGATTCCAGAGACTGCGGATCATCCTCAAGCAGGTCATCATAGATGGAAAGAGCTGCCTCGAATTTCCTAAGCTTATTCAGAAGCATTCCATGATGGTTTTTTACCTGAACATTATCAGGGAATTTGTCTTCAGCTTCTATAAGATAGGAAAGAGCCTCTTCATTATATTCTACCATCTCAAAGACCATGGATGTTTGCAACAATCGATCCTTTTCATCTTCTATCTGCATGAGAAAAGCTTCTGCAAAACCAATTCCACGCTCAGTCTGTCCTATACCCTGATAGGCAGCAACTATCTGAAGCAGATTATCCATGCTTGGTGTTTCATGAAAACTGTCTTTCAGATTACGAAGATGTTCTTCAAGCTTGTCTTTTGTGTTATTGTCGGTTTTTTCTTCCATGATAGATATATCTGACCACCACATTATAATAACTTACGAGTTACAGCTTTTACAACTACTGTTAAGGAGACCATACAGATAATCCTTCAACGAAGTGTGGTTTTCCAGTACCACATCAGCTTCGGATAATTTATCAGTGGAAACATAAGTGGGTACACCCACACAATAAAGACCTGCTTTTTTTGCTGCTTCAACCCCCATTGGTGCATTTTCCACAACAAAGCATTCATTTTTTTCAATACCAAGCATTTCAACGGCTTTAAGATATGGTTCAGGATACGGTTTGCCGAAATGCACATCCTCCCCCGAAACAACAACATCAAAAATATCCGGGAAGAAGCTATACATGATAGATTCTACAGTGGCTTTTTCAGAACCTGTTACAACTGCCAGTTTGTAATTCTTCCTGAGAGATGCAAGGCAATCTACCATGCCATCATAGGGTCTTACATCTGCAATACTGGCAAATATCTCGGCCTTCCTTTGCATAATGCCATCATACATTTCCGTCCCTATATTACCTCCGGCTTTCTCAAAAAGCCACTGCAGGCCAACTCTGTGATTCGCACCTTCTATCTCATAGATATCGGCGGGAGTGACATTTACACCTAACTCACTTGAAACCTGTATCCATGCCTCTGCATGATATGTCATGGAATCTACAAGTACACCATCCATGTCAAAGATAATAGATTTTAGCATGGAAGGAAATTAGCTCCATGCACAATAAAGATTGTGTGATACAGTGAGACATAGCTTAGTTTACAGTATCATTGTACCATCTGTCAGGCAGCTCATAGTCCAGTGTGCCGCTATAACTGGATGGCAGGAAGAACTTGGTACCCCTGTCATCGAGAGACGCCACAAAGCCCGGATCTATGGAATTAAGTTTCTGTTTAGTGGCATCTGCAGTTACGGATTTACCAATACGATACAGAGCAAACTGTTTATTATAAAGTGCCGAGGTGGATTCCGGATCGATCTCAAGGACCCTATCATAACATTCAACTGCACCATCAACATCTCCGAGAATGTTGAGAATGAAACCTTTGTTGTACCATGCAGTGGTACAAAGAGGGTCAATCTCCAGTGCCTTTTCATAATAATGGACCGAACCTGTATAGCTGCTTCTCAGGTACGCCACCATTCCCAGATGATACCATGCAGAAGCACTTGTTGGGTCCGCTGCAGCTGCAGCTTCAAATGTAGAGTATGCATTTGAAAAGTCATCCATCAGGTAATAAGTAAAACCTTTGTGATTCAGTGCCTTTACGTTGTTAGGTTCAAGTTCAAGTATACTGTCATAGGTCACTATTGCCTCTTCATATCTTCCCAGTTTGTTATATACAGAGGCTTTACCAAACATTGCAATGGAATCCCTGGGAGTGATACCAAGTATCCTGTCATAGAAGTTCAGAGCCATATCATATCTACCGGAGCTTTCAGCAGCATTGCTCTGCATTTTAAGAACACTGACATTTGTAGGGTCATACATTAAGACATGATCGAAGGCATCCAGTGATTTTTCATAAGAGCCAAGTTGATATGAGGCATAGCCTGCCTTGTACCATATATCCTCATTCTGAGGGTCATTTTCCAGAATTGTCTCATAAGACCGAAGTGATTTTGCATACATACCAAGATTGTCATATGCCATGGCCTTATAATAAAGAGCATTATAGTCTTCAGGATTATTTTCAAGTACTTTATCAAAGGACGTGATAGCAAGTTCATAGTCACCATGCTCATAGTGTGAAAGAGCCTTATTGTACCATGCCTGTAAATTATCAGGCTCAAGGAGAACTGCCTGCTCATATGACCGGATAGAAGCGGCATAATCACCAAGGTTGTCATAGGAATGCGCAAGATATATCCAGGCTTCAGAATATTCCGGTTCCAGAAGTATTGCCATTGTATATGAATCAATTGCATTTTCGGTCATTGACATTTTTTCAAGAGAATAACCTCTTGCTAACCACACATTTTCATATTTTATGACATTACCAAGTATTTGTTCCTCATTGAGATCACTCACATCATTGCTGTTGAAAGGATCAGAAGAGTAATAGACGAAAAGGTTTGAGTTGAAAACATCATCATCCATTACTCCGAAAAACGAAGAAACTCCGGTGGTATAAGTTCGTGTTGTACTGTTATCACTCCGGAGCAAATCCTGATTTTCATCTAACCGGTATCTTGCAACTGCATGGCCGGGATTGAGCTGTAGTACCTGTTCATAACACTCAATGGCTTCATCATACCTCCCAAGCTCATGCAGAGCATTACCTTTTCTAAGCCATGCATCAATGGATTGAGGTTGAAGTTCGATCACTCTTTCATAAACTTCAACAGAATCATCATACTTTTTCAGATTATCAAGATCAAGCGCCCTGTTATAAAAGGCAGCTGTGAAATTGGGCTCAAGCTTTGAAGCCTTTGAATAGGCTTTTTGTGCTGAGCTGTAATCTCCCAGCCTGTCATAATTAAGAGCAAGATCATAGTATAGCTTTGCACATGAACTGTCAATATCAAGGGCTTCTTCATAGGATTCAATAGCTTCCTCGTAGAGTCCCAGACTTTCATAAGCAATTGCCTGTTTGTACCAGACCATAGGGAAATCATGCTCAATTTCAGCTGCATTATCAAACGCTTCAACAGCACTCTCATAATTACTCATCTTGTAAAAGGCCAGACCCTTATTGAACCACAATAAAGCCGAATCAGATGAGAATGCAGGAGTACTTTCATAACAATCAGATACTTCAAAAGGCACCCCAAACAATTCTGCTCCGGAACCAAAAGCCTCTACTACCGGACTGTCCGGACCAAGTTCCAGTGCCTCATCATAGGCCTCAATTGCATCTTCATATCTACCCATGCTTTCAAGCAGATCACCCTTACGTGTCCATACATCAGCATTTTCAGGTTCATATAAGAGAACCTGATTGTAAGCTTTCAGAGCAGAACCATGGTCCCCGAGTTGCTCATAAGCTGCTCCCATTTTATACCATACGTCAACAGCATAAGGATCAAGAGAAAGTACTGCATTGTACTGGTTCACAGCAAGTTGAAGCTGGCCTCTTTTTTCAAAAATGAGAGCTTTATTATAAATTGCATCAATGTTCTCAGGGTCGAATTCAACGGCTCTGTCATATGATTCCAATGAACTCTGATAATCACCCAAAGCATCGTACGCAAGACCTTTTCCATACCAATAAGCAGAATTATCAGGTTCTATCTCCAGTGCCTCATTGTAAACACTAATTGATTCATTATATTTTCCGAGATCATACAATCCTGATGCCCGCATTGAAAGCTCTGAGGCTTGCGAATCTGCAAGGTCGATGATCATATCATAATAGTAGAGGGATTCATTGTGTTTCCCGAGGGATTCCAGTGAAAGGGCTTTATGGTACCACACACTTGGTAACCTCATATCATAGGTTAAATCATCTGCCCCACTATCCTGTGATATGTCTTGTAACGAAAAAAGACCAATGTCAAAGAATGTCTCATAATCAGGAATACTTTCATTTGACATCAGTTGAAGAGACCTGTTATAATGAACAAGAGCACCTTCATGATTCTCCTTTCCTGACAGAGCAAGACCTTTTTTGAAATGAGCAGCTGCAGAATCTGGATATGTTGAAATGATGCGATCAAATATCCCGGATGATTCCTCATATCTGCCCATCAGATAAAGAGTGGAACCTTTGTTGTCCAGAGCCTGAAGGTTATCAGGTTCCATATCCAGCGCCTTATCATAATATATAAGTGCCTCATCATAAGTTCCGTTTTTGGTCATTGACACAGCTATTGAATTAAAGTCATCGGCTTCTTCACCGAGACTATCTGCCACCGGGCAAAGAAGAAATGCTGCCATTATAATTATTGTTGCACATATGGCAATATTTTTGACTAACATAACACTACCTGATAATTAGATATTGTGTACTAAGACTTATTAGATAATATATCAATTTTAAGTATTTACATATATCTGATCTATATTTTAAAATTATACTATTGATGATATAATAATATGCGGAAGTCGAATACAGTTGTTAAAATTCAAAACATTGAAAAGACCCGGCCAGGCAGAAAGGTCATTCAGGAATTCAACATTCATTGGCTATGCATTCCCTATAAGTGACGAAGATGATGCAAAGATTTTCATCAAAAAGATAAAGGACAGACATAATGATGCAGATCACAACGTTTCTGCATATCGGATAAATAAAGGTGATGTACTTGCAATGAAGTATGACGATGACGGAGAACCTGCTGGTAGTTCCGGGAAACCTGTATTCAAAATACTGGAGATGAAAGATCTAAGCAATGTAGTTGTGATCGTAAGCAGATATTTCGGTGGTGTGAAACTGGGCTTTGGAGGACTCACCCGGGCATACAGGGAAACTGCCATAGAAGCAATAGAGAATGCCGGAATTACTTTGGAGTGTGAAAAGACCATCCTAAAAATTGAAGCAAATTACTCTGATATGGATGTTGTCAGCAGGACAGTAAACCAATACGGAAATATTCTAAAGACGGATTATTCTTGCAATGTGAATTGTGAAATCGAAGTTGAGGTGGAACAAGTAGATGAACTTATAGAAAAGATAAAAAATATCACAAGTAACAGGGTTACTATTAAATAAGATACATCCACCTAAAAAGCAGAGCCTAACACTATCATCGTTTATTATTTTTCCCGGCAAAAATAAATCATATGATACATTTGTTAATTAACACAGCGATTAACCGAGAGCACTATGTCCAAAAGAGCAAGAGATATGGCATTCAGGCACTTCAATAAAGGAGTTAGCCAGATCGAGAAAGGATTGCATGAAGAAGCACTTCATAACCTCAGGAAAGCAGAAGAACACGTAAAAGAAACAGATTCCCTTCCGATAAAGGTTGCAGTATTCCAGACTTATGCAGATATTTTATTTTCACATGACAGGAAGGAAGAAGCAATTGAAAGATACCTTGATGCTGCAAAGATCATTGATAAAGATCCGGAACATATGCCCCTTGAACAACGTGCCAATATGTTCAGTAATATGGCCCTTGCTCTTGAAGGTGTCAACAGGATAGAAGAAGCAATTGAAAGATATCAGTTGGCTAAAAATAATTATATGAAACTTGTTGAAAATGAACCTGCAAATACTTCATACATCTCAAATGCCGTTTCAACCCTGAACAATATGGGTGCATTGCTTGCTGAGATAGGGGACAACAAAGAGGCTTTCATAACATTTGAAGAATCACTTAAGCTCCAGGAGAGCTTAATGGAATCTGGAGCCAGAAAAAAGGAAGACCAGAATAAAAGAACTACCATTCTTGAGAACCTGTTGAACGTTCCCTTTGATGAAACAATTGATATCAGTGAGGAAAAATATGGCAAATTGCTGGAAGCATATCATTCGGAAATAAATGAAAGGGATACAAGTTCAGTAATGCTTCCTCTGGTTATACACAACTATGCAAAACTTCTGGAAACAAAAGGCGAAAAACATTCTGCATTCTCTAAACTGGAAGAGGCACTTGGAATTGTTTCAAAGCAATTGGATGAAGAACCGGACAATAGCAACAGCAGGAAAATTACTATTAATATACTAAAAGACATGAACAGGTTGCTGGTGAACGAAGAAAATGAAGAAAAACTGCTGGACAAATATGAACTGATACTCTCAATATCCAGAAAAATACTGGCAGCTGAACCTGACAACACATCATTCCAGCTTAATGTTGCTTTTTCACTTGACATAATAGGAAACCTGCTGAAGGGGTCAGGCAGGCTGGATGAGGCACTACTCAAAATAAAGGAATCTTCAGACATTGTAATGCAGGTTCTTGAAACTGAACACGATGATGATGAAACACTGAAAGCAGGATTATCCATTACAGAGGACATGCTTCAGATAATAGAACTTTTGGATGAAGAAACTAAACTTGATATATACACAGACTTTGGGGAAAGAATAAAATCATTAAGCAGGGAGAACCTTGAGTTCGGACTTATAAGAGCAGATGTCTGCAACAAAACTGGTGAAATACTTGCAGGAAATAAGAAATTTACCGAAGCACTTGAAAGCTTTGAACAGGCCCTATCAATATATGATACCGTTAAACATGCAACAGGGGATGATTCTAAGTTGAACGATGTTCTGGAGAATAAAGCACGGTCGCAATTCGAGCTCGGACTCTATGATGAGGCACTGCTCAACTATATGAAACTGATAAAGGCCGGTATTAGCGATAGCAGATATGCAGACAGGATCGATGAGATACTTCTTGCAAAGGAAAAAAAAGCAGACAACACCGGCAATCTGGAACTCCTTGAAAAAGAATATGAGATGATACTTGAGATCAGGACCGAATTGCTTGGACTGGTACCTGATGATAATGGAAAAAATGCAGCCAGAATAAAGGAAATAC
Organism: Methanolobus sp.; assembly: GCA_021767785.1. Classification (GTDB taxonomy): domain Archaea; phylum Halobacteriota; class Methanosarcinia; order Methanosarcinales; family Methanosarcinaceae; genus Methanolobus. The sequence goes on along the minus strand of JAASSR010000034.1, from coordinate 8,718 downwards.
AGGAAAAACAGGCTGACCTTATGCTTGCATCGGGCCGATCAAAGGAATCACTTGAACTATTTGAACAATTACAGGAAAATGAAGGTAATGACAGATACCTGTCTAAAATAATGAGCGTTCTGGAAAAGATAAAGATCGATGCTGGCAAAGGATCAGCTGCAGAAGAGCTTCAAATGCTTCAGTTCCTGTTATCCAGCTACAACAATCTTGTGGAAAAGTTTCCTGATAAGATATCGCTTCTTTCAAGCAGGGCATCTGTGATCGACAATATTGCATACATCCTTTCTGAAAAGGGAGAAAATGAAGAAGCTGAATATATGTGTAAATACGCACTTGATTCATATTATGAGATCGCAGAACTTGACCCTGAGCAAAGTTACCCTGTTGAAAGGATCGCAGCACTCCATTCAAGAATAGCCGAAATAGCCTTTAGTATGGGCGATGCGGATGAAGCTAAAGCCAGATATGAAACATCGATTCGAACTTACAGGTCATTGATAGAGTCAGATTCTGCAGGCATTACCCACAGACTTGACCATGCAGGTGTGTTAGACGGAATGGGCTCGTTCTTCCTGAATATGGGGATGTACCGTGAAGCGAAGAATTGTTACGAGAGTGCACTCAGATCCTATGCGAAAATAATGGAACAGGAACCTGATAACTTATCATATCGTTCAAATGTCACCATAACCCTTGAGAATCTTGGCTATGTGCTTGAACTTATGGGAAGAAAGGATGATGCTCAATGGATGTATGAAAATGCCAGAAATATAAATAAAGAGTAAAGAAAGTCTATCTAAATCGAAGAAAGGCAGCAAGCAGATGAAATAGACAATAACCCCGCATTCCGGATAACCGGAATGACTTTTCCTTTTCACTCCTCTCCTTTGCTCATACTCCACTATTTGACTGACATATGGAATGTGGACATTTGACACTTAAATTCACAGTCAGTTTTTTATTACGTTTTTTGAAGATACTGAGGGGGATATCTTCATTGTCCACATTCCAGTGCAATCCAATTTCGTTTTTGGCGGGTTGATGATGCCCATATCGTACCATTTTGGACATTTCTGCCACATACCACTTGAGACTATGTGACTACAAATCCTACTAATTAAACATACTATATAAATATATCTACACTTCCATATATAATAATACTCATCATTATGATATATTAGGTCCGATTCCAGTTATGAATGAAACAGAAAACCTGAAATGATATCATAACACCAATAATAAGAATGAACACAGAAGAATTATCAACTATCGGTCGCCCTCTTGATCTGAATTATCCTACAAACAAGTCGATAGTTATCATTACTGTCATTCTGTTCATTGTGTTTACCTTGAACAAGATCTTCCACGGAGAATCGATCTACATAAGTCTCCTTGCGGGCTTAAGAGCAGGTATTATCATATTACTGCTATGGGCTGGCTCCAGGGAACTGGACCCGGACAGTGAACTTAGTGCTTTTGTGGTAGTGGCCCTGGGAATAATTATCCTGGTACTTTCTGGCACATCTCAGCTTATACCATTTATCTGGTTTCTTCTGGTTCTCAGACTGATCACCCATACAAGCGGAATGCATGCAGGAATAATAGATTCGTTACTTATTGCTGCAATCGGACTTATTCTTACATACAATACGTCCGCTATGTATGGAATACTCACATCCATTGCCTTCATAGCTGACAGCCGATTGAAAGATCCTGGCAAATATCATTTTGAAATGGGAATCATAATGTTCATTGCTTCGATTATTATTTATTTAGCAACCAATGGAAATGAATTTAATTTAACACCTGAAAAACTGTTATTAATTAATGCCGGAGTTGCACTGTTCCTGCCTGTAGCTGTAAAAAAAGAAAAAATTCATAGCACCGGCGACAAAACAGGTAAAGTTCTTGATCCTTCAAGAATCAGGATTGCAAGAATTGCAACAATAGTCATATTTCCGGGAATAAGTGCCATAGCTACCGAAGGCAATTTATCAGTAATGCAATTCTTTTTTTGCATAGTAGCAGGCATCGGACTTTTCCATATAATGGGCAAAATACATCATTTGAGGTGGAAATAGTAATTGAAAAAGCAAACTTATGACCACAAAGATCATTATGATTTGAATTAACAGAGCCAAATACTCTTTAATTGATCAGAGCTGTTGTTATTAAGGAAGTTAAAATAATGGTGAAATAAAAACTGTCTGATCAATAAAAGTGGTAACGGATAAATGTATGCAAAAATACATCTACAAAATGCACATAAGTATCATAGGCAAAACCAGAAATTTATTTTGAAATAATTCCGAGTGATGAATATAATGGAAGAAACACCGGAAGAAGAAAATACAATTGCAGAGAAAGAATACAGTAATAATAACGATAAGCGGAAGCTATCCTGGCTTAAAGTATTCACAGGTGGATTATTTCTCTATATCTTCGGAGTTTTTGCACTTGCAGCCACCCGCAATACAAATATATTCCCGACCGTTGTCATGCTTGGAAACTTTCTGGTACCCATCACATATGTGGCCTTTTTCTATCAAAGAAGACACCTGAGCAAACTTGATATGCCGACAACAGCATGGGCTTTTTTCTACGGCGGTTTGCTCGGGGTGCTGGCCGCTGCTACACTGGAACCTATATTCCTTTCACAACATCCACTTTTTTATTCTTTCGAAGTGGGTCTGATCGAGGAATTCGCCAAGATACTAGGTGTTCTGGTGATAGCCAAACGTTGTTTACATGATTCTGAAATGGACGGACTTATACTTGGAGCAGCTTCCGGAATGGGCTTTGCAGCACTTGAAAGCACAGGATATGCATTTACAGCGTTCCTGCAAAGTGGCGGGAGTCTGTCCCAGACAGTGCTTATCACACTTATAAGAGGTGTTATAGCACCTATAGGACATGGGACATGGACCGCTATACTTGTCAGTGTCATATTCAGAGAAAGCGGACCAGGGACATTTCATATCAACTATAAGGTTATTGGTGCGTATCTTACCGTAGCAATACTTCACGGACTATGGAACGGGTTGCCGGAGGTGTTATCTATATTCCCGCTTCCGGTGGTGAACGTTTTCATGGGACAGGTCATTGTTGCAGCTGCCGGGTTCTTCCTTTTGTGGAGAAGATATGAAGAAGCCAAAAAACTTCAAATTGAGAGAAGGGAAAAAGGTATTCCACAGGAAATTTGCTGGAAATAGGTGTATATATAATGGAGAAAGAGATCAAATGGAACATTGATGTTTCTATATTGAATAATAGATTCATCGTGAATGAATTGCTGAAAGTTCTGGGGATTTCAATTTTTGGTACCGCCGCAATAGTTCTTTTGATAATGTCTCCTTCCATAGTAAGTGGTAATATCAGTTATGGCAGCAGCAATATGCAGGGAATGAAATATACCCTGCTACTTGTCGGTATTGTTTTCCTGTTCACAGCATTGTTCATTTTCGCATATTATGGAAACAGGTATATGTTATCATATAAGCTCGATGATAACGGTGTAAAGACTATCAGCCGTCAGGAGCAGCGTAGCAGGAACAGAAAAATTAATTTTCTTTTGATACTTGTGGGACTTCTAGCAAGAAACCCTGCTGCAACAGGAACGGGTTTTCTTGCGGCTTCACATCAGAATCAGGATATGAAATGGGAAAAAGTTAGTAAAGCCACATTCTATCCTTCAGTCAGTACCATCACACTTTCAGCCGGATATGGGGAAAAGAGCATTTTGTTCTGTACAAAAGATAATTATGGACAGATATCAGAATTTGTAAGAAGCATGTGCAATGGAACATGCCGGTTCAAAGTGAAATAAGCAAAACTGATCCTTTTTCATAATACGTTACTTACCTTGCTTCACTGTATGTTTTGAGAACAGGTACATTGAGAGCATATCAAGTTCATCAAAAGGTATCTGCATTTCATTGACTGTATCTCTTATGTGAAACTCAGAAACCTCTCTGGCGTATGATCCGAGGGTTGTCTTCCATTCTTCAAGTTTTTTGGATTTTACATCATCCGGAATACACAATTTTGATATTGTATCCATTACCCACGATGAAAGATCCTGAATAATCATAAAACCCAGCGGACATGGCTGTAAGCCCAGCGATGTGCCTGAACTATTTACCTTAAAAGGATACATACCACAAACTGTAGGCCTTTTATCGTAGATCTCACATCTATTTGACTTACTGAGAAAAGAACATGGATTATTTATAACATAAAGATCAGGTACAAGGGAATCTTTTCCTATATTCTGTGTTCTTTCTTTATCCTCTTCTGTCAGAACCCTGAACTCATCTTCAAATATGTGAACACGTCCATTTCTGCAGCATTCTGCCCTGCAGGTCTCAGGACATTCATAATATTGCAGAATGTTCTGGATCACACTATAGCGAATAGCTTTTCTAATCATCGTAACAGAGTCCAAAAACGTCAAACTCCTTTTCAATCTTTTTTTGGATTATTAAAAGTAAAATTATGGTTGATAAACTCATAATATAGATATAAATTTTTTGCTGCAAAAATGACCGAATAAGAATAAGTATATACTATTTTAACAAGCAGATATCCAATAGAATATCTAAAATACACATTAAAAACTAATTATTTGATGACTATCAGTTAAAATAGATTCAAAAAATTAAAAAATTGGTTTTAATCGAATGCATGCATATTTAAACATTCTTCAAGGAGCAAAAATCTATCAACCATCCCCAATAGTCTCTTTTCCTCAGTAACACATATACGACCTACATCATACTGAATAATATTTTTTATAGCATCAGATATTCTCGTACCGGCACTGATAGAATAGAGCGGAGTTGACATCAGTTTTTCTACGCTGGTAGCATTAACTGATACACTGTCATGAGAATTACTTGAAAGAACACCGGTTCTGGCAAAACCGGCTTTTATTATATCACTTCTGGTGATTATACCCAGAACATCGCCATCATAGGAAATAACCGGCATACCACTGTAATCCCATTCCAGCATGTTACCCCATACCTGAGCCACACTGTCATCAAAATACACAGTTTTCACTTTTGTGTTCATTATCTCCCCTGCCGTTTTAGGAGAAAGATCCCTTAGCCGTACATGACGCAGGACATTCTTATCACTCAGTATTCCTGCAATACTTCGGTCAGTAGAAGATCTCACCACAGGAGAACGATGCTGTTTTGAATCAAGAAGCATCTTTACTGCATCTTTTACTTCCATTTCAGGAGTTATAAGTGGAAACTCGCGGGCATAACCGCCAACTGTAACTTCTGATTTGTTCGATTTCAGCCTCAGTATATCCTGATCATCCAGCATCCCTGTGACACTGCCTTTTTCATCAAGTACAGGAAGACCATGAAGTTGGTTATCGCGCAATACCTGTCTGGCATGGGTCATGAGGTCATTCTCATTCACACATACCGGATCCGTAGTCATTATGTCCCCTACTTTCATTATTTCACTCCCGGATATTATCAGTATTCATACTGAGTCCGCACCTTTCCGGTAAATGGCACGGCAACTTTTCACTCCTCATGTAATAATACGCATCAAAACTATTTGAAAGGGACCATGAAAATACCATTTATCTGATAATGCAGGAAATTTATTCCGTAAACTTTTAAGTAAAATTCACCGGAAATATATTTGCTTATAAAAGGACCATTATTGGTTAATAAAACCAGAAAAAATTGCAGGGGTTTTTTATATTTCATGCCAGTTTATTCATCCCGGTCTTGGTCCTTATACTCCTGCAACAACCTCACATATTCCGCCGCGTTCTCCTTTATGTGAGCAATCTCACTATCTGTTAACTGTCTTACAACCTTTCCCGGAATTCCCATCACCATACTTCCGGCAGGTATTTTCTTTCCGGGAGGTACCAGTGCATTTGCACCGATGATGCAGTTCTCACCTATCTCAGCACCATCAAGAACTGTTACGTTCATGCCAATGAGCACATTGCTGGCTATCTTACAGCCATGCAAAACAGCACAGTGACCCACGGTGACATCATCCCCTATCTCCACCTTCCGCGGCGCATCTGTGTGAATTACAACGTTATCCTGGATACTGGTCCTCTTCCCGATTGATATTCTGTCCGAATCTCCCCGGATGACAGCACCGAACCATACACTAGACCTGTCGTCTATAATTACATTACCAATAACCGTTGCATTCTCAGCCACAAAGACAGAAGGAGATATCTCAGGAAATACAGAATTGAACTTAAGGATCATTAGATCACATCGACTAGAACATTAATAAGTTGTGTATTACTTTGAACAAATTACTTTTGATCTTCAGTACTGCCAGCACCATCTTTGTTTTTACTATCAGGCTTTTCACTTTCATCCAGATCAAACACCAGATGATTGCATCTTCCACTTTTCTGCCCGCAAATCTTGCAATATCTTACCATGGGATTCACCTCATTGTATTTGCGCCGCTAGAGAATATATGTATTACTCTGTTTTAACAATGATACAATAGTATGAGATTTACATTTCTATTTTCAAAAGAAAACACAGTCAAATATAGTTATAACTGCTTGTTTGAAAATTTTCAATCCCTCTAAGGTCTGATTTTAACGCTATAGTATCTCCCGTAAGCCTGGAGACTTGTTCATTTCAATCCCTCTAAGGTCTGATTTTAACCTTTAAAAGGTATTTTTCTGCCAAGGTTTAAACGTGATTTCAATCCCTCTAAGGTCTGATTTTAACGCACATATGGGAAGAGCTTGTTTGAGATGTTCCATCATTTCAATCCCTCTAAGGTCTGATTTTAACGATACAAATAATCCCTCGCATAAGCGGTTACAAAGGATTTCAATCCCTCTAAGGTCTGATTTTAACCTATATTTACGAAGTACATGTTCGTATACATACGAAATTTCAATCCCTCTAAGGTCTGATTTTAACTTAGTAGATTATGCAATTGAAAATTGCATAGTCAGATTTCAATCCCTCTAAGGTCTGATTTTAACGCCGTCTGCAACCTGCTCGTTGTGACTGTCTATAATATTTCAATCCCTCTAAGGTCTGATTTTAACGCTGATGCTTTTATTACTGTTATCAAATAAAAAACAAGATTTCAATCCCTCTAAGGTCTGATTTTAACACTGTCATATTATTGAAGTATTGTTATCATAGATATATTTCAATCCCTCTAAGGTCTGATTTTAACCCTCATTTACAGCTCTTCCGATACCATATTCGAGCCAATTTCAATCCCTCTAAGGTCTGATTTTAACGGTGTACTAAGATGAACATATATAAGTTTAAACTAAATTTCAATCCCTCTAAGGTCTGATTTTAACATGAATTACGATACTTTGGTAGACTATGCTATTAGTAAATTTCAATCCCTCTAAGGTCTGATTTTAACAGGATTAATTGCAAGTTCACTATCAGTTTCTCCATCTTATTTCAATCCCTCTAAGGTCTGATTTTAACACAATATGTTCACATATGACATAATATGTTACCACCATTTCAATCCCTCTAAGGTCTGATTTTAACTATAATGTTCACAGTTAAGCACAATTTTAGCATGTTCATTTCAATCCCTCTAAGGTCTGATTTTAACAATGCCCAACAACGCTTCAGGTTCAAAAGAATTCCATATTTCAATCCCTCTAAGGTCTGATTTTAACTATTACCGTCATCGCAAATTAGCCTTTTTGAATAAATTTCAATCCCTCTAAGGTCTGATTTTAACTTACTCACCTGTCTGGCTTACATCATAACAGAATATCATTTCAATCCCTCTAAGGTCTGATTTTAACAAGTAATCTATCGTTTAACGCAACAAATCTAACGTAATTTCAATCCCTCTAAGGTCTGATTTTAACCATAATATGTTTCTACCTGGAACAATATATGATAAATTTCAATCCCTCTAAGGTCTGATTTTAACCAGTAACCAAGTTTTTTACTATCTACAATGTTGGTATTTCAATCCCTCTAAGGTCTGATTTTAACAATCTCATCCATCATAGTATAGTTTTGATTTAGCCATATTTCAATCCCTCTAAGGTCTGATTTTAACCCCTATGGTAGACCTCGTGATATCAATTATGAGCGTCATTTCAATCCCTCTAAGGTCTGATTTTAACCAGAGGTCTTACAGCTAACTACCACAGGCTTACTGCTCGATTTCAATCCCTCTAAGGTCTGATTTTAACACCTGTTTGTAAATCATCTGTTTGGTCTACATGAATATTTCAATCCCTCTAAGGTCTGATTTTAACATGAATCTTCAAGAATTATAAAATTTGAATTAGTTATATTTCAATCCCTCTAAGGTCTGATTTTAACGGTGTAATGTCAGACATTGTAAAATCAGAAACGATATAATTTCAATCCCTCTAAGGTCTGATTTTAACCATCAGTTTCATTCTCTGAATTGTAGCTTTGAAACGATTTCAATCCCTCTAAGGTCTGATTTTAACAATATTTGATATCCTTTTCTATCATATTCTAACATAATTTCAATCCCTCTAAGGTCTGATTTTAACGGATTTTTATTTTGAACTTCAGTCAAACTTAATAAAATTTCAATCCCTCTAAGGTCTGATTTTAACTATCTTGCAACGTCAATGCCCAATGCCAGCTCACCTATTTCAATCCCTCTAAGGTCTGATTTTAACTAGATTATTAGCACTTAGGCTAATATATGTTATCCTAAATTTCAATC
>JAASSR010000111.1 GCA_021767785.1 Methanolobus sp. | reverse complement strand
TCCCGTCCGTATTCGACTATATTCTCTTCAAAAACTTCGATCATGCCCTTTGAAGGTTCAATGGCTGTTACATGTTCAACATTTTCGGAAATCGGAATGGCAAGTGTTCCCGGTCCAGCTCCGATATCCAGTACTCTTGAATCCGGTGTTATTTTCAGCTTGCTTATGGTTTCCCTGGCTCTTTTCCGATTATCGCGAAGGGACATCTCCCAGAACCTTTTTGCATTTTCTTTTTCGTCCCATATGGAGGCACATTCTTTCTTATTACCACTTTCAAGGTGTTTTTTCATCTGTTCTATCCAGATATCATTCCAGTCTATATCCTGAACATTCATGTTTTCTCTTCTGCCATCTGATCATTTAAACTGGTATTACTACCGGTACATTCTGATAGTTCTGTATTGTTACGGGTACGCCATAGACCTCTTCTATGACCTGTGGTGTGATCTCACCCATACTGCCTGCAGCAAAGATGGTGCCATGTTTAAGGAAAAGGAACTTATCGGAATATCGGAAGGCGAGATTGAGGTCATGCATTGTTATGATCGCCGATACATCTTCGTTCCTGACAACTTCTCTGACAGTTTCAAGTATCTCAAGCTGGTTTTTGAGATCCAGACTGCTTGTGGGTTCATCCAGCAGAAGCAACTTGGGATTTTGCGCAATGGCTCTTGCGATGCCTACTTTCTGAAGTTCTCCCCCACTGAGCTCGTCAATATAGCGCAATGCCAGATCTTCAAGGCTCAGTTTTTTAATCGTTTCTTCAACTATCATTACATCTTCAGGAGATATGTTCCATTTCATATGTGGCATCCTTCCAAGAAGCACCGCATCAAAGGCGGTGAGTCGCGCAGGTTCACAACGCTGTGGCACATATCCGAGACGTCTTGCGATCTCTATTTGTTCCAGTTTAAGGACATTTTCCTCTTCTATCATGATAGCTCCTTTATTCGGTTTAAGGATGGCATTCATGCATTTGAGGAGTGTTGTCTTTCCAACACCATTGGGTCCGAGTATAGACAGTATTTCGTTTCTTTTAAGTTCGAATTTAATATCTTTTAGTACTTCCTTACTTTTATATTGGAATTCCACTCCGTCCACTTCAAGTATCATATTCTTCTTCCTCCCAGTATCAGGTAGATAAATGTAGGTGCTCCCAGAAATGATGTTAACACTGCAACAGGTAATTGATATGGTTCCAGCATCACCCTTGCGGCTGTATCCGCGCAAAGCAGGAGCAATGATCCTGTTATCAGACTCCCTGTTATGAGAAAACGATGGTCATCTCCAATGATCCTGCGCGCCATGTGAGGGCAGATAAGACCCACAAAACCAATAACTCCCAGAAATGCGACAATTATGGCTGTTACCAGGGATGCACACATCATTCCTCTGATCCTGACTTTTTCGACGTTTACTCCCAGTCCTTTTGCGGTTTCATCACCAGCATCTATAGCGTTGTATTTCCATCTTTCAAGTGTGAAATAGATAATAGATACAAGAACTATTGCGGTGATCAGTCCCAGCTCCTGCCAGCTTGCTCTGGCAACATCCCCGAAGGTCCAGAACACCATGGATGCAAGCTGCACATCATCGGCAAAGTATTGAAGGAACATGGTTCCCGCGGAGAAAAGGGAACCCATGGCAACACCCACGAGGATCATTATCTCAGGTGTAACTCCTCTGATCCTGGAAAAAGCCAGTATGATCACTGTTACAAGGAGTGCGAACACAAAGGCCACGATGGTCGTGGTATAAGGATTGCTTATGACAACTGCGTCACCTACACTGCTATGGGTGGCACCTGTGCCGAGCACCATAACAGAAAAGGCAGCGCCAAAGGCAGCAGCATTGGAGATCCCCAGGGTAAAAGGTGATCCAAGGGGGTTTCTCAGTATGGATTGCATCACTACTCCGGAGATAGCAAGTCCTGCACCGGCTACTATGGCTGTGAGTACCTGTGGAAGTCTGATATTCCATATTATGCTATCCATTCTGGTTGAAACACTCTGCCCTGCTAGTGTTTGTATTACATCCAGAGGTGGAATGTCAACGGGCCCGATAGAGATGGAAAATACCATCATAACGAACAAAAGGAATATACCTGACAGGATGTATGTGGTCTTCCTGCCGGTATGTGCTTTGTAGCGCCGGGCTATCTCACCTTGCTGTCCTTTCATCATTTCACCGTTTAATGTTCATCGCCAATACCGTATCAGTTCAGACGTCCAGTTTTGTGAACGCAGGAGTACCGAAGGCGTTTATCATCTGCTCGGTAACTTCCCTTCCAAGTTCTTCGTCTCCCTCGCACACAAGGAATGTGTATATTTCCACTGTCTTTTCTTCAATGTCAACATCCTCGAACCTGTTCGGGTAGAGTAGTTTCCCTGCATAGTAGGAATCTGCCAGCACCGATCCAAAATTCTGAGTGTACCAGTTGTATGGTAACACACCGTAGACATTACCTGTCTTCACTGCCTGTAATTGCTGGTATGAGTCGTCATTCTGTAATTGCTTAAAGGCACTGTTCTCGTCTTCTGATTGTACCGTTGAAAGATCAACGAATATGACCTCAGGATCCCATTCTATGATCTTTTCTTTAGCTACCTCTGCTGTACTGAGATCCATATCAGCATATGCAACGTTCAATGCGTTTGTGAAAAGGAATGGTGGGTAGGTAGGCTCTGTGGACTGGAGTCCATGAGGTCCTCTGCGTGCGATGCCACCTACATAACATGTGGTCTTTTCTTCTTCCGGTACGTCAGAAGTTCGATCATTGAGGTCTGCTATGGCCTCATCAAAGAATGAGATGACTTCTTCAGCACGTTCTTCTTTCCCAAGTGATTCTCCCATTATCCTGAGACTCTGGTACATGCTCTCTTTGTTGTTGACCATATCTCCGTAGTTGAGCACAACTACAGGAATGCCTGTTTTTTCCTGAAGCTCTACAGGATCGTAGCCTGATGTCGAATATGTCTTGAATATTACATCAGGTTGTGGTTCCAGGGAGAGTATTTTTTCAGGGTCATCATTTCCTCTGAACTCCCCGAATACAGGATAATCTGTGCTGAACTGTGGATTTGCAAGAGCATAAGGTCTTGCATCATAAGGCGTATCTCTGGATTCGATGCTGTCCACGGCAACTATTCTGTCTTCCTCTTCAAGATAGGTAAGAAGCCTGAGACATCCGGATCCTGAGCAAATTACATTTTCCGGTGATTCCGGAATCTCCACATTTCTTCCGAGGGCATCTGTAACTGTGATCGTAGTTATGTCCTCCTGTTGCTGGATACTCTGGGAAGTTGATGAATTGTCCATACAACCTGATACAAATGCTGTGATGATGATCGCAAACAAGACGACCAGAATCTGTGATCTTATTTTTTTCATATTTTATCCTCATTAATCATATTATTCATTCTCATATAGATATTTAGTATTAAAAGATTTCGAGTTAGTATTACGGATATGTGGGGTATCCTTTTATATCTTAATTTTAGTAGATTTATTCTGATTAAATAACAAATAATAAAAAGAAAATCATACTAGCTGTTAATTTACAAGCATATAATATGTAGACAAATCCATTATTTGTGTAGCTATAGTTCACTGATAATCGTGCAGCTATTGATTTTCTTTCAAGGTGATATTCATTATGAAAACAATAGCAGGATTTTTAGTTGCATTTCTGGTAGGCTTCGTTCTGATCACGGTTCCAGTATGTGCATCTGATGTAAGTTACAAGATCAGAAGTACCGTATATGACAACACAGACCCTTCCACTCCAGCGGGTGATTTCTACTGGGATGCCAGCACATTCTCAGGTTTCTGGTATCCGATAAAACCGGGTCTGTCAAGTGAGGTTCTCTACTTCCATAATAGTGTGAATTCTTCATCTTCTATTCAACTTGGTGATGAGATAGCAGAAGGTGATCTCTACTATGTGAGCAAACCCCAGACTAAAAAGACCAGGATAGGTGGTTCGGCTGATGGAAGCACATATATTGTAGATAATGTTGACCTGAAAAAATATTATCTCATGGGTTTCTTTGGTTCTCAGTATCTTGTAATTCCTGAAGACCCTTCAGATCTTTCAGCAGGTTGCAAACCGGATAATATAGCAAAGATCTTGCTCGAAACAAAATCAGGTTTCAAAAAGCAGATGTTTGCCGGAGAAGAATGGGAACTTTCAAAAGGCTGGTCACTTACAGTACAACAAGTTGATGTTGAAGGTAACAAAGTCTGGGTCCGGCTTAATAAAGATGGTGAAGAGGTCGATTCAGCAGTGATATCCGGTGATCCTGAACTGTCAAGGCCTGAAAGGACTTATCTTTACAAAGATGATGATGATAATCCTGTGTTCTATTGTTATGTAGATTCGATTTTCAAAGGAACAACAGATGATTTTGTGGTTTTCAAATATGCTTTTCTCAGGGATGAGATAAAGAGCATCGAAAGTGGTGAATCTTATGGATTGTTCGATGTTGAAGGGTTCAAAGTACCTTCTGTTATGAACGGTACTGACTATGCAGGAAGTGGCAGTGGTACAGTTCTCAATACAGGTGATGATGCACTTGTCATGGCCAGCAATGAAGATGTTACACTTGGTCCGGACAGGGTCGTTGATCTTTACGATGGTATGTATCTGAAGACGGAGGATACGAGTGGTTCCTGTCTGAAAATGACCCTGTGGAAGAAATGTACAATTGCTGTTCAGGATATAATAGTCGATGAGGATACAGTTGAAGAAAAGGAAGAGGTTGTGGTTGTTGATCTTGCTGAAGAAGACGGTACTGATTCTCCGGAATCCATGGCATCTGTTGTCGATGAGGTTGAAGGTTCGAAGGAAACTGTGAACGAAGATGTGGAAGAGGTAAAAAGTTCAGTGGCAACCCCCGGATTCGGATTGGCCCTTTGTCTTTTAGGTTTGGCGAGCTCAGTCATTGCAAGGAGATATTAGTCAGTCTGCATGAATTACAGGAAGTCAGGATAATTAGTAATATCCTGTTTTCCTCTTTTGAGATCATACTTTTGTTGTACGCTTACGGTTAATACTTTTTGTAATTAATTTGATTTATATGCATTAATGCTTGTTATATTTTTATTTGCATAAATGATAAATATTATTAGCTACTTCCATGGAAAGACAGTTAATGTCGATCAATAAACAGGAGTTCAAACATATGTTATGGGGATTTTCCGTACTCAAAGATGAACAAAAAGACGCTATCACTAAACTTGAAGAAGAAATGAACATCACTTTGCTTGCATTCTCAGGAATCAACATTAAAAACGCAGAACTCACAAAAGAAGAACTTGCGAAGATCCAGGAACTTGAAGAGAAACTTGGTCTTTCTCTGGTTGCTGTTAATGTGGAATAATTCAAAAAAAGAATCTGGATGGAACCTGAAACAGGTTCCACTCCTTTCTTCCAGAGGCTTTTTACCATCCTCTTGTATATTCTTCATAACAGGGAATGCAGACAAAATCTCCTTTTTGCACTCTTGCTCTTGATTCTGCCATCATTTCCCCGCATTTTGCACACCTGACCGAGTTAAATATCCTTGCTTTCCGGGGAATCTCTGCATCAACAAATTTCACCTTAAACATCTCATCAACCGGTGTCTGCCGCATGGTCTGTGATATATCATCCATACGGTCTCTATATTCTTTCTCTTCTTCATCAGTAGCTGTGCCTGCCATGATTTTAGGGCGCAGTTTGCTAACTTCCGGATCGATGTCATCTATGTTGAAACTTGCCTTCAGTGCAACTCTGACAGCCTTGCCGCTGTCCCTGCATATGAATGTGAAAGCCTGTTTTGCATAATCTTTGTAGATCAGGTTGCCTTTGCCGATGGTACATCCTGTAAGTACTTGTACTGCATCCACTCCACAGGCATCGTTCTCAACTATTGTTACTAGTTCTTCGTCTACATCTCTTTTAGTTTCGAGTTTTTCAATTCCTTCTCTTGCAGCAATGTAACCGATTGTAAGCCCCGGACATACGTGACCGTGGAATTTTGCAGCATCTTCAAAGGTAGGGATATTTCTTGTGGTTTTTTCTGTTGAGCATTCGGATGTCATGGTTATCACGGTTTGTAATGTCAAGTAATACGATTAATACTTTTTGTGTTATGATTGTAGTGTGGGTTGT
>JAASSR010000110.1 GCA_021767785.1 Methanolobus sp. | reverse complement strand
GGTCCGCAGGAAACGGATGAAGATCTTACCCTGAAAATTCCGGCTGAAGCAAGTGATGAAGACGAAGGTGATACACTTTATTATTCTGTAGTTGATTCTCCTGAGGGTTCTGAAATTAACGAATCAAGCGGCGTGTTCACGTGGACTCCTACATATGATCAGGAAGGGACCTATAATATAAAATTCGTAGTTTCCGATGGTTTGATGGAAGATACGGAAGATGTCACAATAAACGTGAATAACGTAAATCGACCACCTGTAGTTGATATTCCGGACCAGGTACAGATTGCTGAGAACAGTACTTTGACCCTTGATCTTAACAGTACGGATCCTGACGGAGACAATCTGGCATTTTCAAAGGATTCGGATATCGGCATTCTTCAGGAAGACATTTTTACATGGACTCCCGGGTATGATGGCGAAGGTGAATACTATATTATATTTACTGTGACAGATGGTGACTTTAGCATAAGTGAACCATTACTTATCAATGTTACAAATACCAATTCGGCACCAGTTCTTTATTCAGTTTCAGATACACTGGTAAATGAACTTGATACTGTAACCATTGATCTTGAAGCTATTGACATAGACGATGATGAGCTTACATTCTCAAAGGATGTTGATTACGGTGAGCTTACAGGCAATACCTTCACATGGACTCCGGGTATCAATGATAGTGGATTCCATGATATCCTTTTCACTGTTTCGGATGGTCAGCTTTCGGATTCAACGATCGCAACAATTGCAGTAGGCAATACGAACATGCCTCCGGTAATCAAACACATGGAAACCCAGTCAGGAAAGGAGAATGATACACTAACATTTACTCTTAATGCAAGTGATCATGACAATGATACACTTACGTATTCAGCTTTCGGATTACCAGAAGGAGCTAGTCTTGAAAGTAGTACAGGTCTGTTTACCTGGGTACCTACATATGAACAGTCCGGTAGTTACACAGTTGAATTCCGGGTATCTGACAGAATATATACCTCAATAGAAACCCTGGGGATAACTGTAGAAAATGTCAATCGTGCACCGGTTTTTGACTTGAATCCCATGTATATGATCAATGAAACCGAAAAACTACAGATAGATCTGAATGCCACAGATCCGGATGGAGACAGCATATATTTTACAACAGATTCGGATAAAGGAAGTATTATAGGTAAGGTCTTCAGCTGGACAACCGGTTATTATGATAGCGGTGAATATGATCTTACCTTTGAAGTCACGGATGGAGACCTTACGGACAACACAACGGTCCATGTAAAGGTGAATCCGACCAATATGCCACCTGAATTTGAACCAATTGGTTCTCAATCCTTTTATGAGAATGAAACCCTGAGTTTCTTTGTAAATGCTACAGATGGTGATAATGATTCACTGGTCTATTCGATCAGCGGTCTTCCACGGGGTGCAGCTTTTGATACGTCCTCCAGACTGTTCAGCTGGCAACCGGATTATACCCAGTCAGGCATATATTCTGTGGAGTTTAAGGTCACTGACGGAGAACTGAACATATCGAAAGCCGTATCCATAAGGGTTTATGATGTTGACCTGAAATCGGTTGCGGACTTCAGTGGATTTTCAACATCAGACAGCGGTGGTTCAGGTGGAGGATCTTCAAGTGGTGCTGAAGACTATGAGAATGTAGCTTACAAGGATTATTCTATAAAATATATCACTCAGGGCAAAGACATTGTATTCGAATTCCCTAACTCTCAGAACGATATTGAGTATGTCAAATTCCGTGCACTAAAGGCAGCAGGTCAGGTAAAGTCAATAATTGAAATATTAAAAGACCGGTCCACTCTTGTCAGCAGTTCACCTTCCGGGAAGGTATATCGTCATATCAATATCTGGGTAGGTGACGCTAAGTTCAATTCCGGAAATTATATGACATCTGCCGAGATCAGTTTCAAAGTTTCAAAACAATGGTTTAGTGAGAACAATGCAGATCCATCATCCATAAAATTATACAGGTATTCGGGCGGATCCTGGAACGAACTACTAACTTCAAGAATAGGAGCTGATGCCAGTTACTATTACTACAAATCCCAGACTCCCGGATTTTCACCTTTTGCCATTGTAAGTATTGAAAATGCTCCCGTTTCGAAAAAAGCAACTCCTGAAAGCAGCACTACAACTGAAAGTATAAGGTACAGTAGTGATGTGGAATCAAAACTGAGTTCTACCGAAGGATTTTCCGATGTTTCAAGCATGAACTCAGCACCACAACCTGATCCTGTAAGTCCTGTAGATACAAGGGTATTCCTCATAGGCATCATTGGTATCCTTGGCATTGGTTCAGTTCTTGGCTACAGGTCAAGACATGAATCAATTGTTCTTTCCAGATATTATGGTTCATTGAAATCCTTATCAGATTCCGTTAAAAATGTATTTGAATGGGCAACTTATAGATTAAGTTCCAAATCACTTCATAAGGATTATGATGCTCTTTCGGATAAGTTGCATGATATAAAATCAGCAAATTACAGGGCTATATATACAAAGAAAATATCTGGTATAAAGGAAAAGCAAAAAAGTAAGTACGATTAAGATTTGAACTTTCTTTGTTTTTCCTTTTTCTCCCTTAATTATATCTATCATTGAAAATTAGTAGTAAAGAGGAAAAAATCCAAGGGAGAAATCATGCTGGAAAATATGTTCGATCCTGATTCCGTAGCCGTGATTGGTGCATCCAGAAAAGAAGGAAAGGTAGGAAGGGCAGTACTTGAAAATCTGATGCAGAACAGTGATCTTAAGATCATACCCATAAATCCTAATTCTGATGAGATACTCAGACTTCGGTGCTACCCCAATATAACAGCTGTTCCCGGTGAAAACAAAGCAGATCTTGCAATAATAGTAGTTCCTGCAAGAATGGTACCTGATGCGGTTAATGAATGCGGCATGGCAGGTGTTGATAATATAATTGTTATATCTGCAGGTTTCAAAGAAGCTGGTGTAGAAGGTGCACGTCTTGAACGTGAATGCATTTCTCTCTGTGATAAATATGGGATCAATATGATAGGTCCCAATTGTCTGGGTATCATTGATACTGCTTCAGGTCTCAATGCTTCTTTTGCGGCCAACAGGGCTTTTGAGGGTAATATTGCAATGATGTCGCAGTCCGGTGCAATATGTACTGTAACCCTTGACTGGGCTGAAAGAACTGGAGTTGGATTTTCCAAGTTCATAAGTCTTGGGAACAAAGCAGTACTTGCAGAGAATGATTTTCTGCAAATTTTTGAAAATGATGATACTACAGCTGTTATAGCCGGTTATCTTGAGGGAGTGAAAAACGGACCTGAATTCATAAAGATTGCTCAGCGTGTTTCCCGTTCAAAACCAATTATCCTTGTAAAATCAGGTAGGACTTCTGTAGGTTCCAGGGCAGTATCATCCCATACCGGCACACTGGCAGGTTCAGATGCGGCCTATAATGCCGCCTTCAAACAGGGCGGTGTACTGCGTGCAGATTCCCTGGAAGAAATGCTTGACTACAGTCGTGCTTTCTCTGTCTGTCCTTTACCGGAAGGCAGGAACATTGCCATAATCACCAATGCAGGAGGTCTGGGTATTCTGACTGCGGATGCGTGCTACAATGCAGGGCTTTCCATAGCTTCTTTTGAAGAGAATACCGTTGAGAGGTTAAGAGAAAAACTCCCTCCGGCTGCAAACTTCTATAACCCTGTGGATGTTCTCGGAGATGCCGGTGCAGATCTCTATGAACATGCCCTTAAAGTCGTTCTTGATGATATCAATGTCAATGGTATAATTGTCCTGGTATCTCCTCAGTCAATGACGGATGTATCGGAAATTGCTGAAAAGGTAGCAGAGAAGATTAAAGGGTCAAAAAAACCGATACTGTGTAATTTTGCAGGTGGCAGCAGGATTGCTGCAGGAGAAGATGTTCTCAACAAACATGGCATTCCCAATTATTCGTCTGCTGAAAGAGCAGTTGCAAGCATGAATGCTCTATGTAATTATCATTCTATTAAGCATAAAAATCCTGAAATACCTGCGGTATTGAACGCTGACAAAGAATTTGCCAGAAATTTCATTGACATTGCTTCATCTGAAAACAGGAGGACACATGGTCTTGAATCAATGGATATACTGAAGGCATATGATATTCCGGTGGTCGATTCCAGAATTGCAAATACACTTCCTGAAGCTATTAAAGCTGCAGAAGATATGGGTTACCCCGTTGTCATGAAAATCCTGTCCCCGGATATTTCACATAAAACGGATGTGGGTGGTATCCGCCTTGATCTTGAACATGCTGATGATATCGAACGTGCATATAATTCCATGATGTCAGATGTGAGACACTATATGCCAGATGCTGAAATTACAGGTGTCCAGCTCCAGAAGATGATAAGTGGCGGGAAAGAAGTTATCATAGGTATGGACAGGGATCCGCAGTTCGGTCCTTTACTGATGTTCGGGCTCGGTGGCACATATGTTGAGTTCCTTAAGGATGTTTCATTTGCAGTTGCTCCTATAAGTGAGTCAGAGGCAAAGCATATGGTCTCCTCTGTCAAGACCTATCCTTTAATAGCAGGTGTTAGGGGTGAGGAACCTTCGGATATTGATTCAATAATAGCCACTCTGCTTAAGGTATCTCAACTGGTAACGGATTTTCCGGAGATACTTGAATTTGAAATCAATCCTTTAATGGTAATGCCTGAAGGTCAGGGATGTGTTGCAATGGATATCAGGTTCACCCTGAATAGTTAAACGAATTAGGAGATGTTAATATGGCTTCAATATTGATAAGTTCATCAGAAGAGTTCTCAGGTAAGAGTTCCATATGCATGGGTCTGGGGAAAATATTTCAGGAACGCGGATTGAAAATAGGTTATATGAAACCGGTGGGCAATCTCCTGATCGATGTGCATGGTTCCCTCACGGATGAAGACTCCGAGGGCATTAAAAAGTTGCTTGATATCGACGACCCGGCTAAATACGTAACTCCGATCCATCTTACGGACAGTCTGATAGACGATGCCCTGAAAGGTGTTGAAAAAGACCTCGATGCAAGACTCGTTGAGGCTTATTCTGTGATCTCGAAGGATAAGGATCTTGTTTTCATAGAAGGTACCGGAGGAATTGGTGGCGGCTCGATGTACGGTCTTTCGGATCCGGAAATTGCTTCCAAGCTCGGAACAAAAGTGCTTCTTGTTACACGCTTTGATTCCATTTCGGCAATAGACAGGATACTATGTGACTTACGTATAATCGGAAATAACGACATTCTTACGGGTCTGATACTCAATGAGGTCCCGAAGAATATGGAAGACCGGGTGACCGATATAGTTGTTCCGTTCCTTGAAAAGAAAGGCATCAGGATATTTGGTGTCATCTATGAAGATCATACCCTGCGCTCTGTATTCATTTCCGAAATAGTGGAAGATCTGCATGCTGAGGTTCTTGTGGCACCGGATAAACTGGACCAGCTGGTCGAACATTATCTGGTAGGTGCAATGGAAGTCGGTTCTGCGATAAAGTATTTCAGACGCCAGCCGAACAGTGCTGTGATCACAGGTGGTGACAGGGCTGATATCCAGATGGCTGCCATCGAATCGAGGGTGAAATGTCTCATACTTACCGGTAACATGCGCCCCAGCGGTGCTGTTCTTGCAAGTGCAGAAGAGGCTAATATCCCTGTAATACTTGTACGCGGCGATACCATGAACACGATCGAGAGAATGGAAAGTATCATTGGTCATGCACACATTAAACAGCAGGTGAAACTGGACAGAGTTGTTGAGCTTCTGAAAAAGAATCTTGATATTCCTGCCATTGCAGAGAGTATCGGTCTTGAGATCGAAAGTTAAAAATAATGGAAGAGCAAACGGAGATCATGTTATCTCTATTTCCTGTTTCCCTTTTTTATGCAGATTCCAGAGTTCTTGTTCTTTCTTTTAGCACTTCAACCACATCCGGATTCTGCAAGGTGGTCAGGTCTCCGGGATCCTTATTATTGGCAATTGATTTCAGTACTCTTCTCATGATCTTGCCACTTCTCGTTTTCGGAAGATCGTCTGAGAATATTATTAGCTTCGGGCGTGCGAAAGGTCCTATGTTCTTTTCTGCGTATGATCTGAGTTCTCTCTTAAGATCATCACTTTCCTCGGTACCGGATCTG